>CALAZZ010000254.1 GCA_937926515.1 uncultured Bacteroidales bacterium
GGACAGATAATAACTGCATCCATTAGCGAAACATTATACCAATACTTTTTGACCACGCTCGTGGTATTATAATCAATGGTGACGTGACAAGCCGAGATCGGAGCATACATTTGATAATATGCTGATCATTCTTTAGGCTTTGATAAGCCATACTGCTCCTGCTAGTTTTTAATAGACGACACGCCTTGCCGATGTCTTTTGGCCGCTCCTTTCGAAGCGATTCAATTATTGAGCGTTTATCGCAAGGCTTTAAAGCTTTTTTCGATAATGTATTTAGCTGTCTCCAGTTCCTTGTCCAAATTGGCATACATGCGTTTAAGCCTGGCGTTTTCTTGCTCCAATTGCTTCATGCGCCTAAGCTTACTGGCGTCCATTCCGCCATGGCGTTGGCGCCACTTGTAAAAGGTGGCACGGGGTATGCCATGTGCTCTTGTTAAGTCTTCAACTCTTTTGCCCTGATCAAACTCCTTATGTATGTTGGCAATTAGTGTAGGCGAAAATTTGCTTCTCTTCATAAAATACAAGTTTAAAGGTTTTTTGCTTTTGTCTACTTTTAAACTGTACTATAATTGGGGAAGCTTACACAATACGACCTATTGAAAAGCAAGATGAATATTGGAAAAATATACAAGAACTTAAACAACTAAATTCTGTAGACTATTCGGCATTCATTGAAAACTATGATGGAAATAAATACGATTCAATGATTTATAACTTAGTTAGAGATTTGAAAAAATAAGTACGGCTTACAACAAATAAGGCTTAAACGCAAACGCAAGCCTGCTTTTCCCTGATGCCTATTGGACACATACGTTTGCGATTTAAAACGGTGTTGAACGCCTGTCCGCCTTTGGAGGATAACCTCCTGGTGGGTTGTAAGCTTCCCTTTTGTTCGAACTTTTTTCAGCGTGGTTGAAGGGACAGTTCAACAAAATGTAGTAAAACCGGTTTATAAGTTTCCCGCTTAGATCGATTTGATAATTTTCTGTGTATATTTCTGATGATCCATGTACAGTTGAACGAAATAAGTACCCGGTTTCAGGCTGCCGGTATTGATTTGGATCGTGTTATCTCCATGTTCCGCCATTCCAGCATAAATATTTTCAATCAGCCTCCCGTTACTGTCGAAAAGCATAATATTTACCTTACCTGGTTTTTCAATGCTGAAGTGAAGTGTGGTTTGATTAAAACACGGGTTTGGAGAGGCTGAAATGTTATCAATCCTGGTAAACGAAATATTTTCTTCAGTACCTGCAGAAGATTCAAACCAGGTGCTGTAGATACCATTGCCCTGTGTTGCAACAGCAGTATAGCCGTCAATGCTCCGGGCATCTATCATATCAACCAGGATTGTTCCGATACTTTCGGCACCTTCCTGTGTCCATACGGTGGCATCCCCGTCAAGTAAATATGTGGAATACAACCCTATGCTGGTTCCGGCAAAATATACTGTACTTTCATCATAGGTAAGGGATTTTACCCATCTAACGGATGGGCCGTATCCACTGCCATCAGGATTCTGTTCCAGGCTTCCGCTCACATGCGACCAGTTTTCACCACCATCTTCCGTATAAAATATGCTTTGGATACCATAATTCGAAAACACCACAATAAGTTTATCAGCGTTGTTTTCATCCACATCTATACACGCAACATATCCATTGAAGGGGAAATTACTTCCCGTGATCTCAATAGCCGCCGGGTCGCCTATATGTGCATCATCCACACGATATACATGCCCGTTGTTGGTTCCAAAGAACAGTTTGTTGGCCGGGTTTACCGACAATGTGATGGCTGAAATCTCCACGGATTCACTCAAATTGATATTGTTGAGTTGCGACCAACCCACATTTCGGAGGTTTGTATCTGATGACGCAGCTTTAATATTGTCCTTCCGCCAGATGCTGTTGATGGTAGGAAGATATAATGTTTCGTTGTTATTGGGATCGAGGGCAAAATTGCAATAAAACGGAAACGCAGGGTTGGAGCCAATGATCGGATCATAGAAACTCAACAGCGTATCCGGGGTTTGATAATAGATACCGGAGGTATGCATATTTTCATCAAACCTGGTGGTCCAGATGTTGCCGCTGTATGCTGCTACGATAGCAAAATCATGATTGTCGGCCACTTTACAGGAAAACCCATCATAATACAAATCCACGCTGAACCAGAATTCGGCTGGATCGTCCGAGGGTGTAAAATACCAGTTATTGTCCTGGAGGCCGCCAAGGATGAAATCATCATCACCATTTGCATGGTCAATGGTCACGGAGTAAAACTGTGATGTGACCAGTTGGTTGTTCAGCCGGTTCCAGCATATTTCGTCATCCATGCAATTTTCGGTATAGGCAATGCCCCCATCGCAGGCTGCAAAAAACACATTGGGATCGGAAGGTAAAAATGCAAATCCGTGCAAATCGGGGTGCAGCCAGTGCAGGGAATCCATATCAAAGGGGTCGCCGCCCATCCAGACGGTATGCAGGCTGTCGGCAAAACCGGTGGTTGACCTGAAAAGGCTCATCCCTCCCATAAAAACCACATCCTCGTTGTCGGGTTTCACAGCCAGCTCAAAGGTGTAGCCACCATACGAGATGAGGGCATTGGGGTAACTCAGGAAATCTCCCTTGCCGTGTCCGTACATAAATTCGGTGCGATCTTCCCAGTTACAGATTGAATCTGCCGGATTGCGGGTCATTTTCCAGAAGGTGTTGTCAGAATTGAAGATACCGGAATAGGGCACATTTACTTCCGAAGGCTTTTCGGTCATCATATACAATACATTTTCGTTTGAAGGGGCAAGAGCCAGCTTCATCACCCGGGTAACATCCGGCAGCCCGTCGGGCGTGATCTCAGTCCAGTCGATGCCGTCATAGGATTTCCAGACTCCTGCTTTTTGGGGCCGCATAATGGAAGTGCTGAAAGAACTCAGGGCCGCATAAATCACCCCATCGGTCGTGAGGGCGATATCCGTTGCAAACGATTTATTGGTGAGGTCACCGAGGGTGATCGCCCATGATTGGCCTCC
>CALAZZ010000255.1 GCA_937926515.1 uncultured Bacteroidales bacterium
TTTTGGCAAAATTTGTTGTTTCGAACAGATTTGTAATTTTACTTTCCAATCGATGATTTCGGAACCATGACTTTACAAAGCAACCATAAGCTTCAATTAGCTGCCGAATTTATATGCTACACTAACAAACATTTGTTCCTTACAGGCAAGGCAGGTACAGGTAAAACCACTTTTTTGCAAAACCTGAAAAACATCACTTTCAAACGACATGTCATTGTTGCCCCCACCGGTGTGGCAGCGATCAATGCCGGTGGCGTTACCATTCATTCATTTTTTCAGTTGCCCTTCGGACCTCAAATTCCGGAAGAGTTGGCACACCGCATACCTGCCCATGAAAATGATGCAAAACATGCAGCATCACGCTATCACCGGTTTACAAAGGAAAAAATAAATATCATCAAAAGCATTGACCTTCTGGTAATTGATGAGATCAGTATGGTGCGCGCCGATATGCTAGATGCCATTGATGAAGTACTCCGACGACACAGAGACAGAAATAAACCTTTCGGCGGTTTGCAGTTGCTTATGATTGGCGACTTGCAACAACTGGCTCCAATTGCGAAAGAAGATGAATGGAGGTTGCTGCGAAATTATTATGAATCTGTGTACTTCTTTAGCAGCAAAGCATTGCAGAAAACGGATTATGTCAGCATTGAACTTACTGAAGTGTATCGTCAGAGCGATGTGGGTTTCATTGATCTGTTAGGTAAAATACGCGACAATAAACTGGACAATGAAACCATTAAAATTTTGGAGAAAAGACATTTCCCAAACTTTAGTCCCGGAGAAGATGAAGGATACATAACCCTAACCACGCATAACTTCCAGGCATATGGAATAAACACCAAACGACTGGATGCACTGCAAGGCAAAACATATCAGTTTGCTGCTGAAATCAAAGGTGAATTCCCTGAATATAACTACCCCACCGAAAAGAACCTTTTGCTCAAAATAGGCTCACAGGTCATGTTTGTTAAAAATGACCCCTCACCAATGAAGGAGTTTTACAATGGAAAAATCGGAAAAGTTATAGATATTGATGACGAGATCATCCGGGTTCAATGTCCGGACGACTCTGCAACCATAGAAGTAGGACCGCTTGAATGGAACAACTGCAAATATTCGCTTGATGATAATACCCATGAAATCAGTGAAACTGTCGTTGGCAGCTTCACCCAATACCCACTCAAACTGGCCTGGGCTGTCACCATACACAAAAGCCAGGGACTCACTTTCGACAAGGCAATTATTGATGCCAATCAAGCTTTTGCCCATGGACAGGTTTATGTTGCCTTAAGCCGCTGTCGCACCTTGGAAGGGATGGTACTGAGCTCAAATATTAATAAACAAACACTGAAAACTGATCATACCATCAGCCAGTATGTAAACAAAATTGAGACCAACAGCCCAGATGAAAAACATCTCGAACAGGCCAAACATCAATATCAGCAAACATTGATCGCCGAACTCTTTGATTTTTCCATCTTTCAGCATAGGCTAATTTTTTTACTGCGCTTTATCGAAAAAAATGACACTCACTTCGATAAAGTCCTGGCAGAAGTATTCCACAACATGAAACAAACCCTCCAATCGAACATTGTATATGTTGCCGGAAATTTCATGCGTGAGGTGGACAAGCATCTGCAAAACCAACCTGATATTGAACGAAATGAGCCCCTTCAGGCCAGGATTAAAAAGGCTTGTGTGTATTTTTTGCCTCAATTTGAAGAGATCATCAAAATGATCCCTAAAATTGAAAGCGATAACAAAACCGTATTGAAGACCGCAACGGAACAATTACATCGCTTTGAAAATGAGGCAGGGGTAAAGCTTGCCAGTTTGGCGGAATGTTCAAAAGGATTTAACATCTCCAATTACCTCGAAACAAGAGCAAAAGCTTCAATAGAAAAAGCCTATAAAACAAAAAAGGATGTGTCTGAAGATCTCGCACCTGACCACCTTGCCCATCCCAAATTATTCAACCTGATAAAACAGTGGCGAAACCGGCTTGCCAACGCAGAAAACCTTAGCCATTACCGGATCATCTCAAGAAAAGCCATGATGCAGATTGCCGATACACTACCGCTAAACAAAAATGAATTGCTTGACATCAAAGGCCTAGGTATAAAAAAGATTAAACAGTATGGAGGTGAAATCCTGGACATTATTCAGCACTATATCGAGGAAAATGAAATGGAGGAAAAGGTTGAAGATAAGCCACTTGTAATCCCAAAAAAAGAAGCAAAGCCGGATAGTAAAAAACTCAGTCTAGACTTATACAAACAAGGTAAAACGATCGAAGATATAGCAGCGGAACGCGAGCTGGCTGTATCCACAATTGAAGGCCACCTGGCCTATTTTGTCAAAACCGGTGAATTGGAAATTGAAAATCTGATCACGCCTGATAAGTATGCACTTATCCATCACTATTTCACCGAAACCGAAGACCTTGCGCTTGGGCCAGCAAAGACAGTGTTGGGTGATGATGTAAGCTGGAGCGAACTACGCTTTGTAGCCAATCACATTGCATTTGAACAGCATCGCGCACAAAACGAGTGATTTAGGAACCAAAATATGTCCATCAAGTATTAATGCTAATCCGTCACAATTATTCGGTTTCCTGAGGAATGAGCTGCAAATTCAGGGGCATACAAGCATTGAATCTGTGCCCTTCCGGAGGCATAATCACCTGCATGCATGGCCCTGAGGCTGTATTCAAATACATACTTTCCTTTGGGTAGATGGGCAAAAAAGAATTCCGTTGAAGCATCTTTACTGCTCTGATAAAATCCCAACCCATCGCGCCAGTTATAACCCGATAGCACATCAACAGGCTCGAAGGCAGCAGCCCGTTCATCCTTGAGGTGAACAAACTCCATGTCACGATCCGTCTCAATCAATACCCTTACAACCACCTCATCACCAATCTCTATCATTTGTCCTTCGAGTGGAGCAAGTATTTCCTTGTTATCCTTAATCTCCTTCACAAACATCTCCTTTTGCACCTTCAGTGGCGAATCATGGCCTTCAATTTTGTCAATGCCTTCAAAATACTGCAGATATACCCCGCCCCATGCTGCGCCTTTATTGGGGTTGGTTATATCGATATGCGCCATCTCAGTTTTTAGATCATTGGCTTGCCATTGGTAAGAGTAGTAGCCGGTTCCTGCCTGAACATCCTCCGATACCAATCTTTTGCCGCCTACCATAATGTCAGCCGGCCTGGTCGAAGTCCAGTCTGTACCTTGCATGAGCAGTGCATAGATCGCATCAGCTGTAGCCCTGCCAGTGTTCCAGTGTGTGGTCCGCTTTTGCGATAACAGCCAGGTACGCAAACCATCAATTTCGGCATGATCCGATTCCATCTCAGCAAATGCTTCAATGAGCCAGACTTGTGTTTCAACAGGAGTTTGATACCAAAAATATCCGGGCGATTGTCGCCAATAGGTTCCCATCTCTTTGAGATGGATGGCACGTTCACGCAGTGAGGCCATAATGGCATTGGCCGTTTCGAATCGGTTGTACCGATTGAGTACGACTACTGCCATGCCCTGCATTCCTGTGTTCATTTTCAGCCAGTTAGCTTCAATGGCCTCAAGGTAATAATTGATGGCATCAAGCAATTCGACACCGGGCTTATTGTCCGGGAAAAAGCTGCGGGCATACAGATAATTGAGATGGGTAGGGCTGATGGAGGCAGGCTCGCCCTTGTTATCCCTTTTTGTTTTCTCATAATCATTCATCACCTCCTTATCCAGAAATCCCATGGCCTTAGTTACCATATTTTGTATTTGATGATCCGTCTCGAAATTGAGCCCAAGCTTTTGCAGCCTTCCTAAACCGGTTACAATGGTTTGGGTGATAAATCGATTTTCGCGCATTCCTCTAAACCAGGGCCAGGCACCGTTTGGCAACTGTTGTGCCGACAACCTGCTCAAGGTATGCTGCTGTTCGTAGCGCATGCGGTTCACATCAAATAGCAATGCAATGTTTCTTTTGCGGTCACTTTCATTTCGGGCTTGCATCACCCATGGTGTTTCATTGAGTAAAACGGCTTTCAATTCCTGGTTTGTCTCAAGGGCAGATAAAAATGCATCAGGATGATGAGCTTTCCAACTGTCGATCACCTGCATCACACCGGGAATGCTATTGGCGATATGCGATGCCAGGGTATTGGCATAATAACGGTTAAAGAGACTATGCACATGCTCAGCCCCATCATCATGCAAATATGGCAACGCCTGAATGGCATACCAAACTGGATTTGAACTGAAATCAAGCTGCATCATCCTGTATTTTCGATCCGGATGGTCAACCAGGCTCCGGATAATGAATTCGCTCCGCTGTTCACCGGGTACATATAAGGGCATGGTTTCAGTTACCAGGACTTTTCGTGGAAGGATGGGGACATATTGTTCCTCACTATCCGTAAATCCATTCGCTGAAGCTGAAAACCTCATTCCCATTAAATTGGTTTCATCGCCGGGTTCTATTTTCCAACGAACAGTCTGGCTCCTTCCGGCCTCAAGATTGACGAAAGGTTTTTGGTAGAGGTTTCCAACTATTTTTTGCAATTCCTCTCCTGAAAAAGCATCAAACAACTCCAGCCATGCTATACCGGTGAGTGTTTGCTCACCTGTGTTCACGATCCTGGCAGCAACCCATGCGGTATCACCTTCACGATAAAAACGCGTGGTGTTTGGAACAATCATGAGCTCCTTTGAAGCCACAAAGTTGTATTCCTGCATCCCTGTTTTCAGGTCATTGGTATGTGCCAACAGCATAAGTCTCCAACGTGTGAGCGCATCAGGCAGGGTGAAAGTTATGCTCACACTTCCATCGGCTGAGGTAAGCAGTTGGGGGTAGAAAAAAGCAGTTTCGTTAAAATTGGTACGTTTCGCCTGTGTCACTCCCTCACCAGGCTCTGTTCCTGCCTGTGTGTCAGGTTTTGTTTCTTCATCACCCACCGCAGCATCATCATCCAGTACCTCCAACAGCATGATCTCATCAACCGATTCCGGCATGGCAGATTCTTTCATCATAGAAGCATGTACCCCATGCCTGGTTTGTGGGAAACCGCCATATCCACCATAAAAACCGAACCAATTCAACTGTGGTGGCCGTACAAACATAATGCTTCGATCATACTGAGTTTGTCTTTTTGCACCGGTACTCCGGTAGGTCAAAAACCCATTGTCAGCATTCCAGGCACGAGGAGGTGAGGGGTAACTTATCAGATTAAAATACCAGTTGTTTGGCCTGAACTGGTCTAGTGAAGCATCGTACATGCTGGCCAATAATTCAGCTACTACGGCCTCCTTATTATGCCCACTTATCCTTAACTCCCATGTTTCTTCAGCGCCGGGTTTCAGCTTCTCTCGTTTCGTTATCAGTTCAATATCAAGTATTTTATCCGAATGGGGCACCTTCACCAATGCCGAATGTGATAAGATACGATTGTAACGAACAGCTGTTGCCTGAAACCTCAACATTCCCCTATGGGCTTCCTCCACCTCAAATGTCAATGATGACATTTCATTTGTAAGCCTGATCCATCGACTTTGTATAAGCTTATCATCCTGGAATACTTCTAACAACAACCTTGTGTTGCGTGCAGCAGTGCCAAAACTAAAATAAATTGTTTCACCGGGCTTGGCTTCTGTCTTGCTCAGGTTAAACCATTGCAATTCTTTTACCGGCATACTCTTTGTTTGCCTGTTGAAAAGCGTGAATGCCTGGCTCAGCTCCACCTCTTCTCCAAAGCTATCCATGGCTTTGGCAATGATCAGGTATTCACCATCCGGCCACAATGTGGCCTCTGAAGGCATGAACCTTGACTCTCCCTTAACATGGAGGTCCTTGGAAAAAACAAGCTCACGATTGCGATGCGCTCTATTTTCAGCATCATCCCATGCATCCAAAGGGAAAAGCATTTCAAAATGCGCTTTATCCAGCAGGTGCCTGTCGGGAAGGGGCCATAATGAAGGCCTTACCAGGCGCCGGGCTTTTTCAATCCGGTAAACTGAAACGTTTACATCGGATGAAACGGCTTCTTGCTGCAGATTTGTAGCTTTGATCACAACATCAGTGAGCTGGGTATTCACAATGGATTCGGGCAGGTCTGTATTCAAGATCAAAGCCCTTTTGCCGGCACGTATGGTCTGGCTGCCACTACGTGTTTCACCATTTCTATCTGTAACGTCAACAAGGACATTGTAACTAAAAGCCGCCTCAAACCGGTGGTCTATATTGTGATCAGCTGCAGCCAAAAAATCGAAATTAAAGCTTCCGTCCCTGTGAGTCATCGTTTCACCGGAAGCAATCAATTGCCTTTCACCGCCAAAGGGTGGAAGGCCAGCCCAGTACGATCTCCAGGGGAAGAAGGGTTCGCGATATACTTTATAAACAAGGCCAACGCTGTCCATGGGGTAACCTGCATAAGCCACAGCTTCACCATTAATTTCAATCAGGTCATTAATCCGGTATTGTCCGGTAGGCATATTCACCTTTACCTCAAAAGTGGGCCGCTTGTATTCTTCGACCGAAATGAAAACAGATCCATGGCTATCGGCAATGCGCATTTCACCCGTAAGTGCAACCTGTGGGGTAATAAAGCTACCCTCGAATGAACCGAATTCATTAGTTCTCAATTCGAGTGAAGCTATTTCCTGACCATTGGCATCATAAAACTTAATGGTGTTTTTTTGGTCTGCAACAATCTTATACTCATCGTTGATCCGGTCAAGCATGATCCCTTTAAAATAAACCGGCTGGCCGGGACGGTAGATGGCCCTGTCGGTAAAAAACCAGGTACGCCTGTGCGCACGGGTGATCTGTCGCTGTTTATATACATCAAAATAATTATCCGAATACAATCGGTCGTTCTTGGTTTCTGCCTCCACATAAAAAGCACGATTAGACGGGAGGTTGTCATCGGCGCCAAAACTAAAACCACCATCCCTTGCAGTGCTCAATTCCATACGCTGCTCCACACTATAGCGGCGTTTGGTGTAATCATACTCGCGGCTCATCACCCTGATCCTGGCATTCCTTACAGGTTCCCCTGTTTCGCGGTCAAGCAGGTAGAAATGGTTTATCCCTTCACGTTTGCTGCTTATAAAACTGAGTGAACTGACCTGAAATGAAGCATATTCAATGATATCATCATCTGCAAAAGCAGGACCGGATGATGACAACAGTAAATACAGACCCGGCTCAAGTGGTGGCAGGTCAAAAACCAGGCTGTGATCGCGATAATCCTCTTCGAATGGCAATTCATATTCCCAACTTGAGAATGCTTCCAGGGCCAGCATGGCATCCTTTTTCTCATCAATGTTAATGATGCCCATGATATGCTCCAGGTCCTCAGACTCCATTGAAACAAGCCTGAAAGACGGATTGCTTACATTGCGATATTTAAGCAATGCCGGAATTGGCTGGTTGGGTACATATACCCGCTGCACCGTAACGGTCAGCTCCTTGCGTAATATTTGTGATTTTAACACTTTGCAGTTTGCAGCGCCTTTACTGTCAGGATGACGTTCAATGGTTTGTTCGCATAGCTCAAGGGCCTCCTTAAGTTGAAAGCGCGTTGCAGCATCTTCATCATTATAGATATTGGTGACATCACTGCTCATGAGGAAGGAGGCCAGTGCAAAGGCAACATCTGCCGATGCCGGATGATGTTGATACTGGTCGAGTAATTTCTTCAAGGCTTGTTCATATAGCTGTCCTTTGTCATCATCACCCTGATAATGCAAATGGGCCAGTTCCATTCTTTTTATCTCATTATATATGAGTGCTGTTGTATCGTTGTGTGACAGGTGAAACTCCAATAAAGCCTGCAATAACTTCATGGCCTTAACCACATCTTGCCCGTTTTCGGGAAGATCTGATTTCGTAAAAGCAGGGGCAGGAGCAAAAACCTGTTTGTCAGCAAGTGGAATCACCGGACCAGGCCGTTTTATACCTGCATCAGCTGACAGGTAGTGATCAATCACGCGATGGGCCAGAAAATCAAACAAAGTGGGCTGTAATTCAACACTCTCCTTATCGGGTAGGATCAAAAGCGAGGCATAGTCTTCCAGGCGATAATTGAGGAGGATATCAATATTTTCAATAGATCTTTCGTAGGTTTCCGTGATCACATCTCTCAGGGTGGTCAGATCCCATTCCCGGATATCGCTTGGGCGTTGACCGCTTATTGCAGTTCGCTCCAACAACCTATAACGATTCTGCTGATAGTAAAACAAGTACAATTCGGCCTGAACGGACAGCAGCAACTGCTTTTCCGGTTCTTGCAACAATGACAATTGCTCCTGCGCATATTCAATGGCTCTAATGAGGTGGTCTTCTTCAAAGTGTTGGTTTGCATTGAATCGGTATATGGTAGATTTCAGCATTTGGCGGCCATTGTTCTCAGCGAGGGCTTTTTGGTGAACCACCTCAATCAGCTCAAGGGCAGAGCGCGGAAGGCCCTTCTCCATAAAGGCATCTACTTCTTTCCACAGTTCGTCATAGGTGCGGTTTTCGGGTTTCATAAATGCTGGGCCAATCATCAGGATCAATGTAGCCAGCAGGCCAATTCTAAAAAAGGGATTGAATGATTTCATTATTAATCAACGTGTTATCTGTTTGTATCAAGACTGTCATTATAATGATTTAAACATCAGCATGCAAAATCAATGCAAGTTATGCAATTATTGAACCAAAATAAAATCCGGACCC
>CALAZZ010000256.1 GCA_937926515.1 uncultured Bacteroidales bacterium
AAGGCTGCATTCAGGCTGTTTACAATTGTGTTTAGGATGTTCATTTGTTTATGAATTAAAATAGTCCGATGTCTTCTTTATCGATTCCATCAGGCAATTGTTTATGGCCTGATGTGTAGAAATCTATGGCATAGCTTAGCAGATCAACATATTCGTCATGTGCTTTTAAGGGAAAGCCACAAACTTCATCAATAAATTCTTCGTTCCAATCTCCTTCGACCAGGTAAACCCTTCCACACTCAACAGTTGGCGATGCGGCATTCAGTCGAACCTCTTTGCTTTCGGTTGGTGAAGGAGTTTGAGTAACATTAAGTTTTGTCTCTCTTTCGAGCTGTTGTATTACACTTTTCCCGTTTGCTTTAGGCTCAATCCTGAGGGTTCCACGGTTGTCATATCCATTTGCTTGTAGATACCCTGGTATAAACTTGATCAGATCAGGAAACTGCTTGTATAGCTTTCTGGCATCAAAAATGAATATGGCATTGTTCACGTATGATGTTGCCATAATACCAGATGGATCATTGTCGGTCTTTTTCTTCTTTTCGTCATAGGCTGTGTCGAGGAAGAAATGTGATGGCGCACTGCCACGGATTGCCATAAACTGTGATAAGGCTATTTTTCTGAACCATTCTTCCTTGATGATATTACCACCTTCAACAGTTGGAGATTGGCCATACTGCCCCGAATACCCTTTTGATCCGAGGTCAATCTTAGCCTCATCGAGCACATCTTTGGATAACCGAACAGGATCAAGTAATCCGTCAACATACTTTTCTTTTAACTCTGCAGGTTTAACATTATCTGAAACCTCAGCAGGTAAGCAGATGTGTTTCACCCTTTCGCCCCTTAGTTTCAGTAGGTAGCCAGTTACATCTTCTTCATGTAACCGCTGCATAATGGTGACAACTGGGGTGTTTTCCTTATTCACTTTACGTGACGAAAGTGTTTTGGTGTGCTCTGTCGCTTGTTCCCTTAAGGCTTCTGAGCTGGCTTGTTTTGGGTTCTGTGGATCGTCATTGATAATCACGTGGCCATGTTTACCTGTGATTGTTCCACCTGTGGATGTTGTGTACCGAGCGCCAGTGTTTGTTGTCTCATATGATCCTTTCGCTGATTTATCCGGACGGATCCTCACCTCCGGGAATAGTCTCATGTAACGGTCACTCGTTATGATATCTTTGCTTTTGGAGGCATGATCAAGTGAAAGGTCACCGGAGTAAGAGTTAGAAATAATCCGAATGCTCGGGTCACGGGTCCACAACCAGGCTGGCCACATAACGGTTACTATAGTGGACTTGGTTGTTCCTGGTGGGATATTTATAATGAGGTCATAAGGCTTAGGTTTCCGCTCTATAATGGACATTGATAAGGCTTGCAGCTCCTCACATAGGTAAGGGATATGCCAGTTGTACACCGGCTCCTCCTTTATGATCACGCTCCAAAACGTTTTCAGGAAGTAAAAAAAATTATTCCTGCACTCATCAGCTTGCACTACCAATGATTTCTTATATGTCAACTCGTCAATTTCCATTGGTGCGCTCCGCAATCTTTAAAAACAGTTTACGCTCTTCAGCTGATAGAGCATTGATATCAAAGCCATCAACATGTATTGGGCCGCCACCGGGCCCGCCAATTTCATATCTTTCAGAATATCCCCGGCCTTTTCCCTTAGTTTTGAGATAGAAGATGATCGCAGTAGTGTCCTCATTTTTGATCTTTTTCAATAGGGCAGCTTCGGCAACATCAATCTGTAACTCTTGTATATCCTCTGCTTTCTGGCGAAACGCTGGATCATCCTTATAGTAATTGTAATAGGTTACCCGTGATATATCTGCCTTCTGGCATGCATATGCAACAATACCATTGCATTCTCTCAGACATTCAAGTAGGCGTGCTTTATCTTTTTTCTTCGACCGCCTTTTCCCTCTTTGCATCGGTTTTTAATCTTTTGAGTCATCGAGTAGCTTACCCGTTACTAAAGTTGAACCAGG
>CALAZZ010000257.1 GCA_937926515.1 uncultured Bacteroidales bacterium
TCAGCAGCAGCTTCGTTGCCTGCAAGGCCATCGCATTCATGGGTGTCGTCCAGATTGGCTGGATCACAAGAGGAAAGGTCTGGATCAGTGGTGTCGTCAATATAGATCATATGTACAACATCTGCACTATTTCCCGATTCGTCTGTGACGGTGTAGGTGCGCGTTACAACTACAGGACAGGTGCCACCGGAGTCATCACTGTGGGTTACAACCAGGTTCAAATCGCTGGTGCAATTGTCGCTGATGGTTACGCCCATGGCTTCCAGAGAAGCTACATCAGTTACTGCTGCAGGCACATCTGAATAACCACATCCTTCTACATTTGCAGAAGTAAGCGTTCCAGCAATCAAAGGATCGATATTATCTATTACTGTAACTGTTGCAGAACATGTTGAAACATTGTAGTTATTGTCGGTTACTGTAAGTGTAACCAATACTCCTGTTGTTAATGTGTGCGAACCAAGTCCGGTAACATCATCTGTAGTAAACAGATCCCACTCTGAATTCAAAGTTGTGAATGCACCTGGTCCGGTTCCGGTTGGACTTTCAGTTATCCCTCTTGTGACATTTGGTTTACGCCTGAGCGTTCTGTCTACAGTTGTATAACCATCTGGACCTGTCCATGCCGAACCAGGATCGTCTCCAATCCTGCCAAAAATATCCACGAAGGAGGATGTTGAAATTTTGTAAAGGGCTAGTGCGTCATCTCCATTGAAGTTAACTGCTGTCAAAACGGTTGTTGCACCCCCATAGATAGTTGCACTACTAATTCTATATACTATGGTCTGCCCTGCTGGAAGTGATCCAGTTAAGGTATTGGCAGTTGTTACTGTTGCTGATCCATTCGAAAAAAGCTGAAGCTGATAATCCGATAGGTCAATGGCAGCGTTTGTGCCATTGTAAATCTCAATATACTTGTTGCTACTGGTGCCTTCAACATATTCAGATATGATCAAGTCAATCGGTTCTAAAATGATGTCGGAGCAGTCAAAATCAGTACGGTCAACTTCGATGCTGAGGAGGCCACATTCGTCACTTGAACCATCATCAATACTAGCAGCTGTGATGGTGACAGTTCCTGTGGCATCAAGATAAATCATAATATCTTGGCACTCAGCGGTTGGCGGTGTAACATCAAATAGGAAGACTTTAGCCGTACAAGTGGACTCATTCAAGTATGTGTCAGTTACAGTTAGTGTAACTGTGGTACCAATGTCCATAGTATGTGCGCCAAGCCCACCATAGGTATCAACGGCAAAACCATCCCATTCAGTAGTCAGTGTTGTGAATCCACTTGGGCCGGTACCCGTTGGGTTAACTTTGATACCTTGCGTAACTGTAGATTTTCTTCTCAATGTTCGATCTAATGTCGATAACCCTGAGCCTGTCCATGCAGTTCCAGGATCATCCCCAATAACACCGAAAATATCAATTTCAATAGCGCTAGGTGCAATGGTGGTACCACTTACATCCACTGATCTGTAAATTGCAAGCGCATCATCACCATTAAAGCCCATAACATTTGAATTGGTAATCAAATCTGCAGCATCAAGAAAATCCTGAATGGCACTATTGTTAACAATCACAAAGGTTGAATTATGCTCCAGTAAGGTTGGATTTGCAAAGGTCAGAGCATATCTTGTTCCTATTGTTCTGGAGGCGCCATTATTGAAATGCACAATTGTGTAATCAGCCAAGTTCACAGTACTCCCTGTTCCGTTGTATAACTCTAATGCTTTATTATTGCTACTTCCTTCTACATATTCTGAAAAGATCAAGTCAACCGGAGGAGGAAGTATAATATCAGCACAACTGAAATCGGTCTGGCTTAGTGTTAGAGTCACCGGGCCGCAATTGTCCCATGATCCATCATCTATTAGATCAGCGGTAATGGAGGCAAAGCCTGATGCATCAAGGTTTACAACAATATCCTGACAAATTGCTACAGGATCCTGATCATCTTCAACAGTAACAGTAAACGTACAGGTATCAACCCCACAGCTATTGGTAGCTACTACAGTTACGGTGGTGGTGCCTACATTAAATGTGGAGCCACTGCCTGTTCCAGTGTTGCCGCCTATGGTAGCGCCTTCAAAGGTGTATGCCAGCGTGGGTGCCGGACTGCCATCAAAGGTAACGGTATAATTTACAACTGCATCACATTCTCCGGTATCGGCAGACTCTGATATCGGAGATGGACAAGCTGTAACCGAGGGTGGGGTGCAACTGGCCACCTAGAAGTCGCTGAAGCTGGTTTGTCCGGTGATGGTGGTGCTGGTTTCTGTTTGCGCTGGTTCCGATACAGCTGGATAGCTCCATGCACCATCATATTTGCCCACGCGGGCTGATTCCCAGTCAAAGTCTCCGTCTTCGTCAGTTACAACCCAGTTGAAAGTAGCATCATACTCAAATGGGTTCACAAAGCCTGAGGCTTCAAGCGTCCAATATCTGTTTACAGTATAGTTTTCATCAAATTCGGAGTTTTCGATATCAAAGTGATCTTCGGGTGTGGTGGTAGCGGTTATCGTGCCATCATCTCCTCCTGAAGTAAACACGACCTCCACCGGCGTATACGGATTATTCCCTATGGGGAAGTTGTAGGCATTGGTGTTGGTGGCATCCACGCCACGCTCCAGGGTGCCGTTTACGTATGAGGTGGCTGAGCCGCCTACGATGGCATTTTCATCAGTGCTTTCAACAATAAGGGCATAATCAAGGCCGGTGTGGATGATCCCATCCGTGAGGTAAAGCACGCCTGTAACCGTGATGGTGGATGCCAGGGTAAGACCGTCGGGATTGTCGATGGTCAGGTTTGTAAAGGAGGAGGGTAGGCCATCACCAGGCACCTGGGGGTCGATGCCGCTGTATACATAGTTCGCGCCTGGGCTGTAGGACAGTGTGCCGGTCATTTGAATATTGCCATCACTGCCATCGCTGGTAATGCCAGCAGGTGAACCGATCTCAAGTGTAGCGCCGGCAGCCAGCGTAAAATTACCATTACCACTCAGATAGTATACAGTCGTAACCAGGGTTCCTCCGCTTTCAACTTCTACATCGCCATCGAAGGTTTCATCATTAATTATGGTCACCGTGTGCCCGCCAGGATTGTTGCTTGTGGGCTGCCACAACCGTTAAGATCATCTGTGCGGGGATAAGTGCCGGTATTCACCCATGCAGTGCCATTCCATTGTTCCCATGTGTATAATCCTCACCATCATAGGTTACCGTGTAGGTGGCTGTGCCCCCGGTGATGGTCACTGTTATGGTAGCCGGTTCGCCAGCGCATACAGTAGCATCTCCGCTTATGACAGCTTCGAGCGGATCAGGTTCATTCAGTGTTACTGTACACTGTGCAATTGCCTGCTCCACCAGGCCTGTCATGAGAATCATTGTTGCAAAAAGGAGTACAAACTTTTTCATATTGGTATGGTTTAATTGTCTTTGTTTCGTATGAAATTACCGTAATGGGTACTGCAAATCCATTGGAATACTGTCATTTAATAAAATAATTCTGCGATTTATTCCCCCTGAAATATTTCCGCCTGTCGTACTTATTATGTTTTTAAAGGCCAAATATAAACTATTTGTCTGCAAATAATCAAGCATAAGTGATAAATTAATGCAAAGTGCATCTATTTTTATGGTATTGTACATTCTGTTTGCACACAGCCATTGCTATCACGCACTTCGATGGTGTAGGTGGCTGGTGTGAGGTTCTCAAACACATTTGAGACCTGCCATGCAGTCCAGTCATCGGTAACACTGTTGTGTATTCGGTATTCATAACCACCTGAACCGCCGCTGGCTGTGATGGTGATGGTGCCATCGCCTGCGTTGAAGCAGCTGATGTCGTCGTATTCAACACCGAATGTAGGGAGTTCGTGTACCACAAAATCCACTGCTGTGCGGCAGTCAGGTGCATTGGAACATGATGCCCAGAAGGTGTAGGTGCCAGGGGTTTGGTTATCAACCAATGCTTCGGCTACCGGATCGAATGGGTTACCGGAGTAAACGAGTATGCCTTCTGTTTCGTCATCATACCATTCTACATCTGTGAGCTGTACCAAATAAGTGATAATGACAATGCCTGAACCGCCATTGCCGCCAGCTACTTGTCCTGTGCCATTAGCACCACCGCCACCGTTACCAGTGTTAGCAGCACCATCGGCACCTCCGCCACTCAGACTGGCAGCGCCTCCAATGCCACCTCTTGCATATTCAACACTATTAAAAATTAATCCAGGGCCACCTGCACCAGGTGTACTGTTGTTGACTGCATTGCCTCCAGGCCCGCCGGCACCTCCGCCGCCACCTCCAGAGCCAGCTTGACTACTATAATAATAATTGCCTCCATTATTTCCTTGTAACACATTCCCGGTTCCTGGAACGCTTGAAATGTTTGAGGAGTAATCTCCTCCTGCGCCACCTCCAGAGCCTCCATCTTTACCATGATTGATTGATGGGTCTGCTCCATTGGTATATCCGCCACCTCCTCCTCCACCAATGGCAATTAATCCAAAGGCTGACGAGTTTTGGCCATTAGTGCCAGCTGCTGGAGTCCCACTACCACCACCATCGCCACCAGCACCAACCACAATAGGATAAGACGGATCAGAAATGATTACAGTTTGACTGACTACCCCTCCGGCACCACCACCGCCACTGGCCCTGGAACGACTTCCGCCACCACCACCACCGGCTACAATAAATACATCAGCCTGCGTTACTCCTGCAGGAGGCGTAAAAGTACCATTGGAAGTAAATGTTTCTACCACTTCTTCATATTCAATACAAGCAGATGTAACCATCAGTTGGCCACTACCACCCAAGCATATCTCCACGCCCGTGGCGGCAGGAGGAATAACAATGGTAACGTCAGCACTCCCAGACATGGACACATCACAATTATCTGCATCATGCGTACCTACTATGGTGTAGGAACCTTCGATGGTGATATCATCGAAACTCAGGGCTGAACCTGTACCTGCCTGGGTATTACCCGTTGGCGATCCATCAAGGTATAACTCATAAGTAACACCAATCTCTGAATCATCCAGACCTACCGATGCCTCCTCACAATACTGCCCGCTGCCTGTGACATTAAATTCATTAACATCGCAGGGGTTAAATCCATACTGTATAAATGACAATGCATCGCAGGTGGATATGGTTATTGTTCTGCCAGTGCTTCCGGAAGATGTGCGTGCGACAAAAACCTGAAAGACCAACCGATCTCCGGTATTCCAGGTTTGAGATGTACTAAATTCTAAAATGCCGTTTCTAATACCGGTATTACTACCGGTAAAGGTTTCAGAATAAGCAGTACTTTCCTGGACCACTCCGGCAGCATTTCTTCGCTGCATTCTGAACCTGTACTGCGTATTTGAACTTGATACGCCTGTAATATTCACTGAATAAAGAAAAATATCAGAGGCAATAGATTCAGTAAGGTTATCGACATCAATGGTAAAAGCATACCTTTCTGTAGTCAGGTCTGTTCCCGAGTAGGAATTGGTCGTTATACTTGTGCATGTTCCCTGGGTTTCAGATAAGGCCGTAACATTAGCACCCGTACCACTTTGCCCTTCTGCTGTGTTGCGCATGAATAACTTAGTAGTAGGTGAATTAAATAAATCAGGCAATATTGCGACAGTATAAGCTGCCCAAGTCACGGTTTGGCTAAAAGAAAAGGAACCCGGGTTCTGGCTGTCAGTTTCAAAAAACCGGTGTGCAGTAGCCATCTGGGCATGTTCATCATTATTAGAAGTGCCATCACTGGTCCTGACCATAAGCTCATCCCCATAATTTGTAGGATAAGAGCTTACATCAGATGATTCGTTAGCATGTGCAGAGGCAATCCATAAATAATTTTGGCTACCCCATGATGGTGATAAGGTAGGTGGATTGGGGCTGCTGCTACTACCGTTTGCCCTTTCAAAAATCGGTACACCGGTGTATGTACCTTTTTGAATCCGGTAGGTAATGTGAGCGCTGCGCTCGCCAAAGCTGTTGGTTGTTGAGACTGTAGCTCCTTCAGTGCCGTCAGCTATCCTGTACCAAATGGCAAAATAACTGCTTTCGGTTTCGTAAGAGTCCAGCAAAATGTAACCACCAGGCAAGGAAGGATCAGTGCCTGTTTCTGTTCCATCTGCCCAGAAAATTAGAATCAAATCACCACTTTCAATTCCGGAAGGCAGGGAGATGATATGATTACCGGAGGATTGTGTAGTCCTGACACTTGTGTTTGTGCCGGCTATTACCGGAAATTGTGCCTGCGCATTCATTCCCAATATGAGCAAACAAACAGCCAGCAACATTCCCTGCGACATACTTTTGACTTTGCGTTTTAGCAGGATTCGGATACCATTACCAGCATTGTGGAGTAAAATGTATTTGACTGTAAGACTGGCTGTTGTCTTGAAGTTGGATTGGATCAATTTTTTCATAAGATAAAGGTTTCTGGTTATTTATCTAAATAAACTAATGGTTGCTTGAGGCCATTTCATAAACCTGACCGGAATAAGTAGATACTATCCCGGTATTAATATCTAAGCCATTATAAGCCAAAATGAAGTAAATTAATTGTAATAAATCAGGCGAAAAGGCAGTAATCACGGTTGAACATCGCAAGCATATTGGTTTACAATCACAATAATATGAGACGAATGAAAGGTGTTTCATCCTCGTGCTTAACTTGCAAATGTGTTTCAATAAAAGATGTTTTTTAGGTTTATGTTACCCCTAGCATGAGCAAATTTATTACATTTGATTTTACATGCAACTTTTTTGCCACAAAATTCAGATATTTTTCTATTTTTCTTTAAAATTAACAATTTGCTAACATTCACTTCAAGATAAGGGGGTTGTAAACTTTGAACATTGAAGGGACATCGACAGCTTTCAATTACTATTGGAGGTGCCTTTTCCTTCTACTTGTATGACATGTTGGTTTCCTGTCAATTCAAGTGCAAGAAAATCTAACCTGGTTTGATTTGCTATGATGGCTGTGTGAAATAGCAGTTACCGGATGAGAAGTCTGTGCTCTATGTGGGAAGAGTTGCTTTTGCTGAGATGGAGGTGCTCACGGCTTACCTCGGCTCTACCCAGTGCGAGCCGAAGCGAGCCACGGACACACATAAAAAAGGGCTTGCCCCTCGCGGAACAACCCCTTTCGGATGAATACTTATGAATTAAAAAAAGTACTATGCGATATTACGAAAACGTACTACCATAAAAGTAGCAATAAGGCCAATGCCAATGAGCAGCGCCCAGTTTGAGATAGGCACAGCCAATGGGCCACCTGGCTCAGGGGTGTAGGTAAGGATGATCTGGCCTGCAGCGCCTGCGCCTCCAGTTTGGGGATCATTATCATCTGCCCAAGAGGTACGGGCACCACCGCCACCGCCGCCAATTGCATCACCGGGGTTTCCAGGACCCTCAGTACCAATTCCAGTTAAGGCAGCTCCTCCGGCACCTCCACCATTGGCTCCATCGCCACCAGTGCCTGAGGATACGGCAATTCCTTCATCGCCATCACCGCCATCAACTCCGGTTTCATTGATTGCACCAACTCCTGCACCACCAGCACCTCCTATTCCATCATTTACAGCTCCGCCGGCACCTCCATAGGCTAATACATCTCCCTCATATCCAACAATGTAAGAATCTTCTCCATCAGGGCCGGCAGCACCGTTAACTCCTAATACCTGTTGTGCAACAACGATATCAAGACTCTGTCCGGGTGTTACACTAATTAAACCGGCAGCAAAGCCACCGCCACCACCACCAGCGCCTGCATTAGCTGAAGCAACTCCAGCAGCTGTTGTTCCACCACCGGCACCGCCGCCGCCCCAGGCTTCTACATAAATTTGATATACATCGGCAGGAACTACCCAAGCCGGATCAGAGAGAGTAAAAGTTTCGGATACCGTTTGCGCTTGCAAGTTAAACATGGCTGTGAGGCCAAAAGCAAGACTTAAAAGAAAAATTGTTTTTTTCATAGTAATTAGATATTTAGTTTATAATAGGTAAAATACTTTTTCCACTGACAAAAGTATTTGATCATTATTATATATGCAAGTATATATTCAGGTATCAATATGTAAATATGTAAAAAAACGAAATAAATTGTGTGTTTTCAGTCGTTATCAACTGATATACTATTACTTATAAAGTAGCTCAAATTTGTCCGTCTAAATTTAAACGGACAAATTTGTGGGTTGGGAAGGTGCTCTCGACGCGCGCAGGGCCGGCCTGAGGGGCTGCTCGATCACCTTTGGGTTTCGTTGTCGGTGCTCTCGACACGCGCAGGGCCACCCCGTAGGGCTGCTCGATCACCTTTGGGTTTCAATAAACCATGATTATTGTGAGAGGTGGCCGTAGAGATAATTACATTACAATCAGGAGATTTCTCACGACCTGCGGTCGTTCGAAATGACAAGTATAG
>CALAZZ010000258.1 GCA_937926515.1 uncultured Bacteroidales bacterium
AACGAGTGAATATACGCAATGCGTATATTTTTACCTTGTGTATGCCTCTCGTTTTCACAGTAATAATACTTTACAGCCAATAAAAGTAATAAAAACTTAAACATCCAATCGATCTTTCAGGCCTGTGTACGTTACAATAGCCTGGTGAGGAAAAAGAGTTCAATGCTCAAATGAAGGCTGGGTCGGCTTTCGGGTCCTATGTGGCAGGGGAGGGGTAGCCTCATATAAAGCCGGTGCCCGGTCAATACAATTTCAAAATTTGATAGGCATTTCCCTGCTGATCGAGGTATTTGAAAAAATCATCCACACCAATGGTTACCGAACAAGTGTTGTCATTTGGATGAAAGCTCAGCTTCCCGGCATCACACAGGTTTTCATCAATAAACAGCATCACATGTTTCTCCGCATCATTCAGCAATCCAAAGGGTGATACTGATCCCGCCTTCACACCCAGGTATTTATCCATTCGTTTCTCCGAAGCAAAGCTAAGCTTGCCTTGTTTTAAACGCTGCTCAAGATCACGAATGCCTAAATTTTGCGTGCAATCGAAAATGACCAGGTAGTGTTGGTTGCCTTTATGATTTCTAAAAAACAGGTTTTTGCAATGAACGGCATCCGCATCTTTCCAATACTTCAGCACATCATCAATGGTAGGGGTAGGCGGATGGTATTGTGCGCTATATGCTATGCCTAAGGCGTCGAGTTTTGCAAATACTTGTTCAATAGGACTTTTCATAAGCATCTTTAACACTGCAGGGCTTGATCTGCATCCTTAGGGCGATTAAGCAAGGCATGGGTTACTCCACCCAATCCGCCAGGAATATATTGGTGTCCCTGGTGCCGCCGTTGTTCCTGTTGCTGGAGAAGATCAGTTTTTTGCCATCAAAAGAGAACATGGGGAAAGAATCGAAAGTGTCGTCAAAAGTGACCTGCTTCAATCCGGTGCCATCAATATTGATCATAAATATATTGAATTGCCAGCCACGCTCTGAGTGATGGTTGGAACTAAACAATATTTTTTCGCCTGAAGGGTGAAAATAGGGCGCCCAGTTTGCCTTGCCAAGATCGGTAACCTGTTGCAGGTTGGATCCATCCACATCGCAAATAAATATTTCCATATTTGTGGGCATCACAAGTCCTTCGGCAAGCAGTTCCTTGTATTCGGTTTGGGCTTCTTCTGTTTGTGGCCGCGAAGCCCTGAACACGATCTTCGAACCATCAGGTGAGAAAAAGGCACCGCCATCATATCCCAGATCATGGGTTATTTGAGTTACATTGCTGCCGTCAATGTCCATGGTGAAAAGTTCGAGGTCACCGGTACGCATCGATGTGAACACTATCTTATCTCCATTGGGCGATACGGTGGCTTCAGCATCATAACCTACCTCATTGGTTAAGGTGTCAATGATGGTTCCATTCAGGTCGGAAACAAAAATATTGTAGTCATCATAAATCGGCCAGGTGTATTTTCCATCCTCACGCATGGGTGGCACGTGTGGGCAACTGCCATCTCCCATATGGGTTGACGCAAATAGGATGCTGGTGTCGCCGGGCATGAAAAAGGAACAAGTGGTTCGTCCCAGGCCGGTGCTGACCATTTGTGGGATCTCTTCACCCATATTGGCCTCGTCAAGACGGGTGTAAAATATTTGATCACACTCCAGCGACCAGTGAGGGTTATTTGATTGAAAAACAATCATTTCGTTATTAAAACTAAAATAAGCTTCAGCATTATCTCCACCGAAAGTGAGCTGCTTAATATTTGATAGATGCGCTTCCTCCTCGTAGTGAATGATTCCCGGAGTGGAATAATCATGTGAATGGTGGCTATGGTCGTGGTCATGGTCGTGGTCGTGGTCGTGTGTTTGCCTTTGTCCACAACCTGAAAGCATGGATATGATGATGATCGAAACTAAAGTGAATCTCATTTCTATACGTTGTTAAATGGTTAATAAAGGGGCAAAAATAGATAATTTTGAGAAACATTTGGGAGCGTGTTATCAGATTGAGACCTCTCAGATCATGATGTATGGTCTTTCAGACTTTCCCGGCCAGTGCTTTTGCCGTATGGGATTGCTCACACTTAACAAGTCCTTCAGGCAGGCCTTCAAAAACAATATAGCCTCCCTGTTCACCTCCTTCAGGTCCAAGGTCAATGACCCAATCGGCTGATTTGATCACCTCAGGATTGTGTTCAATCACAATGATGGTGTGTCCGTTTTCGATCAGGGCATTGAAGGCATCAAGCAGCCTGTTGATGTCATGAAAATGCAGGCCTGTGGTCGGTTCATCAAAAATGAACAAGGTCGGTTTTTCTGATTGGCCTTTTGTAAGAAACGATGCCAGCTTAATGCGTTGTGCTTCGCCACCGCTAAGTGTACTTGACGACTGTCCCAGCCGCAGGTAGCCCAATCCTACATCTTGCAAAGGCTGCAGTTTTTGAAGAATACGCTGGATCACAGCTGTTTTCTTGCCGGCCGCAAAAAAGTCAATGGCCTCATCAATCGTCATATCAAGCAGGTCGGCTATTGAAATGCCATTGTACTTCACATCCAGTACTTCCTCTTTGAAACGGCTTCCATGGCAATCGTCACACCGCAGGTAGATGTCTGCCATGAACTGCATTTCAATTTTGATCACCCCTTCGCCTTCACAGTGGTCACATCTGCCTCCCGGCACATTAAAGGAGAAAAATCCGGCTTTGTAATTTCTTGTTACACTTAGTTTTTGACCGGCAAATAATTGCCTGATCTCATCATATGCTTTCACATAGGTGGCCGGATTGGATCGTGAAGAACGCCCAATGGGGTTTTGATCTATCAGTTCAATCGCGGCGATACGTTCAATGTCACCGTTTATTTTACCAAAACGACCGCTGCGTTCAGCATGGCCGCCAAGTATCTTTTTTAGGGCCGGATACATGATTCCCCTGACAAGCGAAGATTTGCCCGAACCGCTTACACCGCTGACAACGGTCATGATGCGCAGCGGGAACTTAATATGTAGGTTTTTCAGGTTATTTTCGCCGGCTCCGATCACTTCTATAAAATCATTCCACTTTCTGCGATGCCTGGGCAAGGGGATTGACATGGTCCCGTTCAGGTATTTGGCCGTAAGGCTGGTGTGGTCATTCAGGATTTCCTTATAGGTGCCCTGAAAAATCAAATTCCCCCCATGTGTACCTGCCATCGGGCCAATGTCAATAACCTGGTCTGCTGATTTGATGATATCTTCATCATGCTCAACTACGATAACCGTATTCCCAATATCTCTCAGGCGTTTCAGTACTTCTATCAGGCGGGCAGTGTCACGCGGATGCAATCCTATGCTGGGCTCATCCAGTATGTAGGTTGAACCGACCAGGCTGCTTCCCAATGAAGTAGCCAGGTTGATTCTTTGCGATTCACCACCTGATAGGGAATTTGATAACCTGTTCAGAGTCAGGTACCCCAACCCTACATCATTCAAAAACTTCAACCTGTTAATGATCTCAATCAAAATGCGTGATGCCACTTTTCGGTCATGATCGGACAATGCAATGGTTCTGAAAAATTCGTAAGCCTTGGAAAGGGGCATGGTGACCATATCAGCAATTGATTGATCAGCCACTTTTACATAATTGGCATCTTTTCTTAAACGGGTGCCTTCACATTCCGGGCACACTGTTTTTCCCCTGTATCGCGACAGCATCACCCGGTATTGTATTTTATAGGTCTGCTCCTCAATATGTTGAAAGAAACTGTCCAGGCCGTCAAAATATTCATTGCCTGTCCATAATAACCTTTGATGGGCTGCTGACAAGGCATAATAAGGAGTGTGAATAGGAAAATCAAACTTATGGGCATGTTGGATAAGCTGCTCCTTCCACTCACCCATTTTTTCACCTTTCCAGCAGGCAATGGCCCCTTCATATACAGAAAGTGATTTGTTAGGCACTACAAGGTCTTCATCAATCCCGATTATACTTCCGAATCCTTCGCAGGTTTTGCAAGCGCCATAAGGATTGTTGAAGGTGAACATATTCACGGAGGGCTCCTCAAACTCGATTCCATCGGCTTCGAACCGGTTTGAAAATTCTACCCGTTCATGAGATGAGTTTTGCTCAATAAAAAGCACACATTTACCTTTACCTTCGTAGAATGCCGTTTCGACAGAATCTGACAAGCGGGCTACCAGGCTATCATCATCCTTGCTAAGCCTGATCCGGTCTACCACGATTTGCAAACCATTATCAATAGGTATGTTGTTGTCGAGTATTTCTTCAATCCTTATTATTCGATCCCCAAACATAATTCTGCTAAAGCCTTGCTGCATAAGCACATTCAGATGCTGTTCCCTGCTTCGTCCCTCAATTTTATGAAAAGGGGCCGTGATCATGATCGTTGATTCATCCTCACACTTCATCATATAATGAACCACATCCTTCACCTGATGCCTTAAAACCTTCCTTCCGGAAAGGGGAGAGATGGTCTGGCCGATCCGGGCATATAGCAGCTTGAGGTACTCGTATATCTCGGTGGAAGTACCGACTGTTGATCTTGGATTTCTTGTGTTGACCTTCTGCTCAATGGCTATAGCAGGGGATAGCCCGGTAATGGCATCCACATCGGGTTTGTTCATGCGGCCAAGAAATTGCCTGGCATAGGAACTTAAGCTCTCAACGTACCTCCGCTGGCCCTCGGCATAGAGGGTGTCGAATGCAAGTGATGATTTGCCCGAACCGGACAAACCGGTAATGACCACCAGTTTATTACGTGGGATGGAAACACTTAAATTCTTAAGATTATTTACCCTGGCACCTTTTATGATGATTTCCTGAAGCGGATTTATTGTGGACATATGGCAAGAAAAGAAAAAAATATGCGCGAAATTACCAATAAAATTTGCCTTTTTAAATTTAGTGTATATATTTGCGCAACAAAACAAGAGTAATTTCGTACAAAACGACATTATTAGTAACCTAAAACACATTGCTATCGAGATAACTTTACCCTTTTAAGCTGAATATTAACTAAAAAAGGGAGGCTCTATGAGCGCTATCGAAATGAGCGACAAGGAGCTGGTTGTAAGTTATCTGAATGGTAATCACACCAGTGTTGAGAAATTAATCTATCGTCATCAGGGAAGGGTTTACGCCTACATTTTAATGCTTGTCAAGGACAGGCAGCTTGCTGATGATATATTCCAGGATACCTTTATAAAAGTAATTCGCACGCTGCGAAGCGGATCCTATAAGGAGGAGGGTAAGTTCATTCAGTGGACCATGCGTATTGCACATAATTTGATCATTGATCACTTCCGGAAATCAAAAAGACTGCCCGTTGTTGATAACAATAACGACAATTATGATGTAATGGATAATCTGACACTGACAGATGCTTCCATCGAAGAGCGCCTGATCACGGATCAGATCCATGAAGATTTGCGCAAACTTATTGAGTATTTGCCGGAGGAGCAGCGTGAAGTGCTTTACCTCAGGCTTTATGCTGAAATGAGTTTCAAAGATATAGCTGAACTTACAAATGTTAGCATCAATACCGCTTTGGGACGTATGCGTTATGCCTTGATCAATATGCGTAAAATGATCAAGGAAAAGAACCTAACATTAAGTATTTAAACAACTGAAAATAACAGTAGTGTATTTTTTCTTTGATGCATAAATAATAAAGGAGGTTTGTATTTCGTTTGCAATCTGACAACACATAATTCAAATCAGGCTGCTTATGAATAAAAGCTTTACCTCTAACCATTACATCAACCTCACAGATCAGTTTCAAAAGGACCTGCAATGTGATATTGCACTTACCCTCAAGAAAGTTTATAAGGGTGCAAAACCCGGAAAAATGGCTTTAAAGAATGTGCTGGGTTTCGCCTCTTCACTTGACGTGGTCGAAACTTTTAGCAGTGGGAATCAGTTGGTAATTGTCAACTGATTGTCATTCAGGTTCGATGTGTAACGCCTTGTTGCGCAGTGATCTGACCATAGGTCAAATCATGGATCGTTGCAGTTATTGCAGCATTGGTTCATGTGGATCTGTTTAGAATTGCTATTGCAGCAAAACTTCAGTACTATTTTTATAGCTTTGCCTGCCATTATCCCTGTTCCTGATCGGTTGCAGGAATGATTACATAGTGATGAAACGAGCAGACAAATTCCGCTACATGATAGACTATTTCAGCAATAATATGCCTGTTGCTGAAACTGAACTGCATTATGAGGATCCCTATCAACTGCTTGTAGCCGTGATATTGTCAGCACAATGTACTGATAAGAGGGTCAACATCATCACCCCGGAGTTTTTCAGGCATTTTCCCACCGCCGGTGTATTGGCTGAATCCAATGTAGAAGCGATATTTGAATTGATCAAAA
Source organism: uncultured Bacteroidales bacterium (assembly GCA_937926515.1). Taxonomy (GTDB): domain Bacteria; phylum Bacteroidota; class Bacteroidia; order Bacteroidales; family F082; genus CALAZZ01. Next base: position 6,371 of record CALAZZ010000258.1, read on the forward strand.
CATGCTCTTACCCAAACAATAAGGCAAAGAACCTGCTCAATATGGCCAAAGTGTTGGTGAAGGATTTTAATGAAACCGTTCCTTCTTCAATAGAAGAACTGCAAAAGCTGCCGGGGGTAGGACGAAAAACAGCAAATGTGATTGCTTCAGTTGTTTACAACATACCTGCTATGGCAGTTGACACTCATGTGTTTAGGGTTTCAGCACGGATTGGCCTCACTTCCGGGGCAAAAAACCCATTACAGGCCGAAAAACAACTGGTCGAGTTTATTCCAAGGGATATTATTCCAAAAGCACATCACTGGCTGATACTTCATGGACGTTATGTTTGTAAAGCCCGAACGCCATTGTGTGACCAATGTGGGCTGCATTCAATATGCAGCTGGTATCAAATGAATCGGAAAATTCATTGATTTTAACCAATTTTAAGAAACGCTTGCTGTTTGTGCCCATCATAGGCTTTCAAAATAAATTACTTTTGTGCTGAATGATAAATAAAAGATATTATGCTTGCTAAAGGGGATAAAGCACCTGATTTTGCTGCCATGGATCAAGAGGGGAACATGGTATCACTGGCTGATTTTAAGGGGAAAAAGCTTGTGCTCTACTTTTATCCAAAAGACGATACAGCTGGTTGCACCAAAGAAGCTTGTAACCTTCGTGATAACTATACACTGATGCTTAATAAGGGATTTGCCGTATTGGGCGTTAGTCCGGATTCGGTTGAGTCGCACAAGAAATTTGCATCAAAATACGAATTGCCATTTCCCTTATTGGCGGATCCGGATCTGAAGATTGTAAAGGCCTATGGTGCATGGGGTGAGAAAAAAATGTACGGCAAAACTTACGAAGGTCTGTTAAGGTCAACTTTCATTATAAATGAAGGTGGAATGATTGATGAGGTCATCAGCAAGGTGAAAACAGATAATCATGCGGATCAGATTTTTTCGCTGTTTGAATAAGTTTATTGCTTGAACAGTATTTACATTAATCGATCATGCTAATACATAGTTTGTTATATTTGCAATTCAATATCCCTTATGAAAGCAGGTATTGAATCATTGCAAACAACTAATAACGTAAACATATCCTTATGACCAGCGAAAAAGCAAAGGAAACGGCCGATAAATTAAGGCAAGATAAATTGAAAGCTCTCGAAGCCACCCTTGGTAATATTGAAAAGACCTATGGGAAGGGAAGCATTATGAAATTAGGCGACAATGCCATTGAAAAAGTTGAGTCCATCTCAACCGGAAGCATTTCGCTTGACCACGCTCTTGGAATTGGCGGATTACCTAAAGGCAGGGTAGTTGAAATATATGGACCTGAAAGCTCAGGTAAAACCACGCTTGCACTTCATGTGGTGGCTGAAGCACAAAAAAAGGGAGGAATAGCAGCATTTATTGATGCTGAGCATGCATTTGACCGTTTTTATGCCCAAAAACTGGGTGTTGATGTGCAGAATCTACTTGTTTCGCAACCGGATAACGGCGAGCAGGCCCTCGAGATTACTGAAAGCCTGATTCGTTCAGCTGCTATTGATGTGATTGTAATTGACTCAGTGGCCGCCTTGACTCCAAGAAGTGAAATTGAAGGTGAAATGGGCGATTCTAAAATGGGATTGCAAGCCAGGCTTATGTCACAAGCTTTGCGAAAATTAACTGCTACGATCAGTAAAACAGGAAGTATCTGCATTTTTATAAATCAGCTGCGCGAAAAGATTGGTGTCATGTTTGGTAATCCTGAAACCACGACCGGTGGTAATGCGCTGAAATTCTATAGTTCTGTGCGACTTGATATCCGAAAAGTAAGCCAGATTAAAGATGGTGAAAACGTGACAGGAAACCGTGCCAAGGTTAAAGTAGTTAAGAATAAAGTGGCGCCACCTTTCAAGAAGGCTGAGTTTGACATCGTATATGGTGAAGGCATATCCAGGGTAGGAGAGATCATTGACCTTGGAGTGGACTTTAATATTGTTAAGAAAAGTGGATCTTGGTTTAGTTATGGCGAAACCAGGCTTGGCCAGGGCAGAGATGCCGTCAAGACTGTTTTGGCTGAAAACCCTGATTTGATGGATGAACTGGAACAGAAGATCAGGGAAGCACTGGCAGGCCAGAATGTCTGATCAGTAATCGGAAAATGGGGAAACACAAATATTCTAAGAATACCGCCAAACATTGACTGTGAGGCGGTTATTTTATGAAGGATAATAAAATATGAGAGTTGTAAACTTATTTGTTATTGCCAGTGTATTCTTTGGCATCATCGCCTGTGATAACTCTACGGGAAGTCAGGATTCTCAAGGAACGAATGATCAGATTAATGATGTGGCCGGTATCGATAAAATGATTGAGCTTGATAGCCTCAACCATGAACTCCTGGTAAAACGAGCCAAACTAAACCTCGAAAAAGGAAATCTGAACGCAGCCATCCACGACATAAATAAATCACTGGGTATAAACAATCAATATGTGGATGCTTACCTGGTATTGGCTGATATTTATTTTGCCATGGGTTTACCCGATAATTGTAATACAGCATTGCTGCGGGCACTCGAAGTGGATGGGGATGATACCAGATCACATATCAAACTGGCGGAGCTTAACCTCCTGATACAGAACCATACCCTGGCCATGGGCTATATTGACCAGGCTATTTCATTATCCCCATACAATCCTGAGGCCTATTACATTAGAGCTATGCTGTATATGAGTCGCCAAGATACTGTGCAAGCCATAAGAAACTTTCAACTGGCCTTGAATCAGAAAGAAGACTTTTATGAGCCACTGATGCAGCTCGGAAGCATTTATTCCTCGCAGAATAATTCATTGGCTGAACAATATCTAATGAGGGCTATCGCCTATTATCCCCAATCATTGCAGGCTAGATATCAACTGGCATTATATTACCAGGACAATAACAGGCTCGATGATGCACTTGCGCATTATGACACCTTGCTCATGCGTCAGCCGGGCAATAAGCATGTACTTTTTAACCTGGGTTATGTTAATATGGTTTATAAGTTCCAGTATGAGAAGGCAATAGACTATTTTGAGGAAGCATTGCAGGTAGATCCAAATTATATTGATGCTTTGTTCAATAAGGGCAGGGCTCTTGAAGAGCTGGGCCGCATCATGGCTGCCAGGGATATTTACCGGGAAGTTCTGGAAATAAGGACAAATTATCAACTTGCTATCGAGGGACTTAACCGAATAGAGGGCAAACGCAACTAGAACCCGAGTGCACTTCCCAGTTGATAAACGACCAATGAAGCCAAATAAGCAATTGCTGTCGTGTAGAAAGCAGTAAAAGCTGCCCAACGCCATTGGCCGGATTCTTTTTTAATAGCTGCAAAAACCGCGATACAGGGGAAGTAGATCAGCACAAAAATCATAAATGAAAATGCTGCCAATGAGCTCATTACAGGTTTGCCTGCCTTGGCACCCGATTCATATTTTTGTTCACGCAATTTCGATACCAGGCTTTCAGTTACATCGTCTTCGGGTCCGGTGAGGTAAAGCACTCCCATTGTTGAGATTACAACCTCCTTGGCTGCTGCACCGGCCAACAGGCTAACGCCCATTTTCCAGTCAAACCCCAAAGGCCTGATGGCAGGTTCAATAAAATGTCCTATTCGACCAATGATTGAGTTTTCCTGCTTTTGGCTCATGCGCATGTATTCAAGTTCGAGCTTTATGTCGCTGTATTGCTCATTGAGCAATTCCAGCTCCTCAGTGTCGCTTGATTGAATTGCTTTAAGCCGTGCCATATAATCAGCATCAAGTTGTTCAATCTGATGATCTATCCTTTCATCAATGGAATGGCCGGTTGGGAAATAACCAAGCGCCCAGATAATGACGGAAGCCACAAGAATAATGGTGCCCATCTTCCTTAGGTATTGAAGGCCTTTAAACCAGGTATGTTTGAATATTGCTTTCGCCGTGGGCATACGATAAGGCGGCAGTTCCATCACAAAAGGCATTTCTTCTCTTTTAAAAAAAACCTTTTTAAGCATTATTGCTGCCAAGGCTGCAAATATAATACCTATGAGATAGATGAAGAATAACATGGTGCCACGGTAGGCGGTAAAAAAAGCACTGATAATCAAGATATAAACCGGATAGCGTGCGCTGCACGACATAAAGGGCAAAATCATCATGGTAACCAGCCGGTCACTTTTATTCTCAATGGTACGTGTTGCCATAATGGCGGGAACATTACATCCAAAGCCCATCAGGAGCGGTATAAACGAACGACCGTGCAAGCCGACACGATGCATTAGCTTATCAATAATGAACGCAACACGTGCCATATAACCGGTGGTTTCCATTAGGGTGATGAAAAAGAATAGAATGAGTATGTTAGGTAAAAAAACAATCACCCCGCCAACACCACCTATGATGCCATCAACAAGCAGGTCCCGAATGATCGTATCCGGCAATCCACGCTGTATATTGGTGCCTAGCCAACCAATAAACCGTTCGATCCATTGCATGGGATAATCACCAAGTATGAAAGTGGCCTGGAATACAAACCAAATCATCAGGATAAAGATCGGATAGCTGAATAAGCGGTTGGTAAGCACCTTGTCAATCAGTCGGCTCCTGGTTGTTCTAGTCTGTTCTGCAGGGATATATGTTTCTTTTAGTGCCCCTTCAATAAAACCATACTTGGCATCCGTAATGATCGTTTCAAGAACTTCGTTGTTTGTTGATTCAATGGTGGTTATTTCCTCCTCAACAATGGATTTTATCTCTCCGACGTTTCTGCATTCCTGGATGCGGTTCCACTCTTCAACATCACGTTCAAGAAGTTTTATTGATAAATAACGAGGAGAGATCACATTTGTAATATGCTTGTTTTCATCAATACTGAGAACACGCTGTATTTTTTCTATTGCAGACTCAATTTCACTACCATAATTAATATGAATATGTCGCACATCCGGATCATTGTCCTCATGAACGTGTTTAACACGTTCGAAAAGCTCTTTAACGCCAATTCCTTTGGAACTAACTGTAGGGACGATGGGCACCCCAATCATTTTACCAAGGCTCTCATAGTCAAACTGGTCGCCTTTTGTAAGCAATTCATCATGCATATTAAGGGCCACAACAACCTTAATATCCATATCGATCAGCTGTGTTGTCAAATACAGGTTACGCTCCAGATTGGATGCATCCACCACATTTACAACCACATCCGGTATTTCATCAAAGATGAAGTTTCGTACGTATAGTTCCTCGGGTGTATAACTTGTAATGGAATAAGTTCCCGGCAAGTCAACCAGTTTGAAATCGGTATCTTTTTGTTTAAAAACAGCGGACTTGGCTTCAACTGTAACCCCGCTGTAGTTTGCTGTTCGCTCTCTTGATCTGGAGGCATGATTAAATAAAGTGGTTTTGCCGGAATTTGGATTTCCAACCAGGGCCACAATGATTTCCTTTGATTTTAAACCATTCGTAAGCCTAAGCGATTGCTCAATCTGCTGAACACCATTAAATTTCTTTTTTTCAGGGAGTGTATAATCTAAACCCGCGTAAACTTCAATTAATTTGGCTTCACTTCGACGAAGTGAAACCTCGTAACCCATGATGTTGTACTCAATGGGATCGCGCAGTGGCGCATTTTTTACGACAATCACTTGTTTGCCAACAACAAAACCCATTTCTATAATGCGCTTGCGAAAAGCACCCCTGCCTTTTACCTTAGTGATTACAGCTTTTTCACCTTCCTGTAATGAAGCTAGTGTAGTCGTGATCATCCTATTATACTTAAATACAAAAGAAGTCCAAAATCAGCAACATTACAATACCTAAATCTAGGTATTGGCCATGAAAGCATTTGGATCAGATGAAAGGAAGGTTATCTTCCAGGTTATCATAGGTTTGGTTACCTCGTTCGGATTGTAATGCATGTAATACAGGTAGTAATAATGCAAGCCTTTGGCCCCACCGCTCATGAAAAAGCATATGGCAGCTAAAGATGGCATTTTCGCGGGCAGCGAGGCTGTTCTGCTTAAAGAGCATCACAAAGTCATTCAAGTCCTGGTACACATCAGCCAGGCATTCGGCCATACTTGCTTTTATTGGGTCATGGTGATTGGCTTCCATATAGTCGATATACCAAAACTCATCTGATTCACCAAACAGATTGCGCAGATTATTGAACATATTCTCCCATTGTTCCTCAGTGATATATCGTTCATTTGCCTCAGGGTATTCCGGCTCAGTTGCCTTTAGCAATGAGCCTCGCAAATAGAGCAATGGCACAAAGCCACGCAGCGCTTTAATAAGTTGATCTGATGATTGAGAACCTGCATCCTCCAGGTATTTGCAAAACTCATCAGCGATGGCCACCACTTCCAGTACAGCTCGGGTCAGGGTTTGATCATTTTGGTTCATTGCATGCAATGGTTTCAATTATGTGCAAAAGTAAGCCATAAGTTGTATATTTGTAAAACTAATCAAAACACAAAAGATAAGTACCTCATATGAAGGATGTTTCATACAAAGAGCGTTTAGTTAAGCATTGCCTGGAGCAGCAGCAGCTTGCCTTAAAAAATGCCCGTAATGCCATGGATGAAGCACAGGAAGAGGCTAATGCTTACGGGCAGCCAAAAGACAGATACGATGGTTTTAGAAATCAACAATTGCGTAAGCGTGATTTATTTGGTAAACAGTTGGAGCAGGCACTGCATAATATAGATATGATCAATAAAATCACACTTGATAAACCTCTTGATCATGTTGATTTTGGCAGTGTGGTAATCACAGATTCAACAACTTTCTTGATAGCCATAGGATTGGGTTTTATTTCATTTGAAGGTGAAGAGGTTGCAGTGATCTCAATGCTGGTGCCACTGTTCCATGAAATGAAAAATAAGCGGGTTGGAGATTCCTTTTCGTTTAAGGACCAAACCTACACGATACTAGACATTATATAAACACCTGACTTAAAAAGATATAGAAACTCGAAAATCTTGAGTTTCAAATGAATTATTATGAAATACCAAGCGATTTGATGATCAGTTCTATCTTGCTGTCCAGTCGTTTATCCACCTCTTCGTAAGCTTCAATAGTATTTAGTTTGTCTTTAATACCGAAGTAAAACTTAATTTTAGGTTCGGTGCCTGATGGTCTGATGCTGATTTTACTGCCATCTTCAGTGGTAAATTGAAGGACATCTGATTTTGGTAATTTAAGCTCCTCTCTGCTGTCAGATTCATAGTCTTTCATTATACCCAACTTGTAATCTTTTACGATACATAACTTTGAATTTCCAATTACAAGTGGCGGATTATTTCTGTATCGATCCATTAAAGCTTTGATCTCTTCTGCACCTGCTTTTCCCTTCTTTGTGACGGAGATCAGTTTCTCCTTATAGAATCCATATTTAAGGTAGATTTCCTTAAGCAGTTCAAACATACTTTTTCCCTGATCGGAAGCCCATACGGCTGTTTCAGCAAGCATGGCACATGCGATAACTGCATCTTTTTCGCGAACAAAATCCCCTACGAGATAACCATAACTTTCTTCGCCTCCGCCAATAAATGTCTTCTCGCCCTCAAATCGCTTAATGATATCCGCAATATATTTAAAACCGGTAAGCACATCAAATCTCTCCACACCAAATGAGTCTGCAATATCGAAAAGTAGTTCAGTTGTGACAATGGTTTTTACGATATATTCCTTACCGGTTAACTTACCGTTTTCTTTCCATTTGGTCAACAGATAATAAATCAGAAGGCTTGCTGCCTGATTTCCATTAAGCAAGATAAACTGATTTCTTTGATCACGAACAGCAATGCCCACACGGTCGCAATCGGGGTCGGTGGCCATGACAATCTGTGCATCGACCTCCATGGCTTTCTTTATAGCCATATCCAGAGCTGCGGGTTCTTCCGGATTGGGTGAGATCACAGTGGGGAAGTTGCCATCAACAATATCTTGTTCAGGTACATTGTAAACGGCTTCAAAACCAAATGCCCTGAGTGTTTTTGGCACGATATCAACGGCCGTTCCATGGATGGGTGTGAAGACTATTTTATATCCACCATGAATTTTAATAAGGTCAGAGGAGAGGCTAAGCTTTTTAATTTGTGAAATGTATAATTGGTCGAAGTCAGTTCCCAAAAAATGCACTAAATCGGGTCTGCCATCGAAATTCACATCCGCCGGTCCTTTTATCTGCTCTACCTCATGGATTACATTTTTGTCGTGGGGATGTATAAGCTGGCTGCCGTCATTCCAATAAGCTTTGTAGCCATTGTATTCTTTAGGATTATGAGAAGCGGTAATGACCACACCGCTTTGGCACCCGAAATGTCGGATCGCAAATGATAATTCAGGTGTGGGACGGAGCTGATCAAACATATACACTTTAATACCGTTTGCCGACATTACCTGTGCCGTGATCTCTGCAAAATAGGGGCTGTTGTTGCGACAATCATAGGCGATGGCCATGCTCAAATTTTCATTTCCAAAAACCTGCTTCATGTAATTGGCAAGACCCTGGGTTGCCATGCCTACAGTGTATTTGTTCATTCTGTTGGTGCCCACTCCCATGATACCCCTTAGGCCACCGGTTCCGAACTCCAGGTTTTTGTAAAAGGCATCAACCAGCCCGGTCGGATCATTTTCGATTAAGTTTTTGACAGCTTCTTGGGTTTCTTTATCGTAAGGTTCCTGCAGCCACTTATTGGCCTTCTCTATAATAGCGGAGTCTATGTTTGTACTCATATTGATAATTTGCTTTCGATTTTATCAGTTAATTTCGTTTTGGTTTAAATCTACAAGGCATTTTTCCAGGCTTTCTTTCCAATCGGGGATCATGATCCCCAAATGCTGCCTTATTTTTGAGGTATCCATTACACTGTAGGATGGGCGTTTCGCTTTTGCCGGGAATTCAATAGTTGAAATTGGCAAGATTTTACAATCCAGTTCCATCATTTTTACAATCTCTTTTGCAAACTCATACCAGCTTACCGCTCCCACATTGCTGTAGTGATATGTTTCCTTAATCGGGTTGTGTACTTTTTCGACGAATTGTAACATAACTTCTGCAAGGTCTCCGGCCCAGGTTGGAGAACCAATTTGGTCATTTACAATCTTAAGCTGAGTTCTTTCAGATGCCAGCCTGATTATGGTTTTAACAAAATTATGACCGTATTGTGAATAGAGCCACGATGAGCGCAGGATGATGCTGCTGACATTATGCAAGCCTAATACCCTTTCGCCTAAGGCTTTACTTCGTGCATAGTTTGAAATGGGATTCACGGCATCATTTTCAATATAGGGGCTTGCCTTTTTACCATCAAAAACATAATCGGTCGAAAGATGGATCAACAGGGCATGATTTGCGAAACAGGCATCAGCAAGATATTTGACCGCTTCAGCATTGATCAGCCTGGCGATGTCTGGCTCATCCTCAGCTTTGTCCACAGCGGTATACGCAGCACAATTTAAACAGACATCCACGGCATGATCTCCAAAATAGTCATTTACCTGATCTCTTTTACTTATATCCAGTTCATTCATATCAGTAAATAACCATTTGTACTGAGTGCTGTTGGAAATCAGACTCTTAAGTTGAGAGCCCAGCTGTCCTTGGCTGCCTGTTACCAAAACCACTTTAGCCATTTACGATCGTTTTAAAATATTCAATGGTTTTGGAAAGTCCCTCTTCCAGCTCTATTTTTGGCTCCCATTTCAATTCTTTTTTTGCAAGTGAGATATCGGGCTGACGTTGCATGGGGTCGTCCTCAGGCAGTGGTTTATATACGATCCTGGATTTAGAGTCGGTAAGCCTGATCACCTTTTCAGCCAGTTCATTAATGGTAAACTCACCTTGATTTCCAAGGTTGACTGGCCCTGTGAAATGTTCTTTGGAGCCCATCATTCTGATCATGCCTTCTATCAGATCATCAACATATTGAAAACTTCGGGTTTGGCTTCCATCACCATAAATGGTTATCTCTGTTCCATTGAGGGCCTGCATAATGAAATTTGAGACGACACGTCCGTCATTTGGATGCATTCGTGGACCGTAGGTATTAAAAATACGTACAATCTTAATGCGCACATTATTCTGTTTGTGGTAGTTCACAAATAGGGTTTCAGCGCAGCGCTTACCCTCATCGTAGCATGCTCTTTGTCCGATTGGATTTACATGACCCCAGTAGGATTCCTTTTGTGGATGCTGTTCGGGGTCACCATATACTTCACTGGTAGATGCTTGCAATATCTTGGCTTTGATACGTTTTGCCAGTCCAAGCATATTGATGGCACCCATCACGGATGTTTTCACTGTTTTTATAGGGTTGTACTGATAATGTATGGGTGATGCCGGGCAGGCGAGGTTGTATATCTCATCAACTTCAACAAAGTAAGGAGCTGTTACATCGTGTCTGACCAGTTCGAAAAATGGGTTTTCAAGTAAATGGATCACATTACGTTTTTCACCTGTAAAATAATTATCAAGACAGATCACTTCGTTCCCTTCCTGCAAAAGCCTTTCACATAGGTGTGAACCTAGAAATCCCGCGCCGCCGGTTACCAAAATACGTTTCATAGAAATCTGATTTATACGTATGTTTTTATACCGATGCAGAAATAATCAAAGCCTTCTTCTTTCATTTCGTGTGCATCGTAAATATTTCTACCGTCAAAAATTGCCGGTTTCTTCATAAGTTTTTTCATCACCCTGAAATTCGGGAATTTGAACTCAGCCCATTCAGTCACAATAAGCAGCGCATCAGCATCGAGCAAGGCATCGTATTGGTCTTTGGCATAGGATATCTTGCCACCAAATATTCGCTCTGCTTCATTCATAGCTACCGGATCATAAGCCTGAATATGAGCACCATCAGCCACCAGCATATCGATGATCACTCGTGATGGGGCTTCGCGCATATCATCTGTATTGGGTTTAAACGAGAGCCCCCAAATGGCAATGGTCCTGTTTTTGAGATCGCTTTTATAAAAAGCACTCAGTTTGCGGTATAGGATGGCCTTTTGATCCTCATTAACATCTTCAACCGCACTTAATACCCGCAAATCATAGTTGAATGATCTTGCCGTTTTGATCAGTGCTTTCACATCTTTGGGGAAACATGAACCTCCATAGCCTGTTCCGGGATAAATGAAATAGGGCCCAATTCGCCTGTCTGAACCAATTCCCTTGCGCACCATATTCACATTCGCTCCGACTATCTCACAGAGGTTGGCAATATCATTCATAAAGCTAATTTTTGTTGCAAGCATGGCATTGGCAGCATATTTTGTCATTTCAGCTGAAACAATATCCATAAATATTACCGGATGCCCGTTCATGGTGAAAGGTTTATACAGTTTTTTCATTAGTTCTTCAGCTCTATGGCTTTCGACGCCTACAACAATACGATCAGGTTTCAAAAAATCATCAACTGCAGCACCCTCCTTTAAAAATTCCGGATTGGAAGCTACATCGAATGGAATGTTCACCCCACGATTATTAAGTTCTTCCTGGATTGCAGCCTTCACCTTGGCTGCAGTACCTACCGGTACAGTGCTTTTAGTCACAATCAAGAGGTAATCCTCCATATGTTGTCCCACCTCACGAGCTACATCTAATACATATTTCAGGTCAGCACTGCCGTCTTCATCGGGTGGAGTGCCTACTGCACTGAAAACAACCTGACATCCTTTTAATGTGGAGGCCAGATCAGTGGTAAAAAAGAGCCTTTTCTTTTCGACATTGCGTTCCACCATTTCTTCAAGACCTGGTTCGTAAATTGGAATAATACCCTTGTTTAGGTCTTCCACTTTTTTCTTGTCGATATCTACGCAGTGAACATCAATACCAACTTCGGCAAAGCATGTTCCGGTTACAAGGCCGACATAACCAGTTCCAACAATCGTAATCTTCATAGCTTCAATTAAATAGATTTTTAAAAAATAATTGGCAAATTACTTAAAAATGAATTGTTATCAATAAAAATACTGGAAAAAATATCAGATTTACAACAACATACGCTTACTGTTTTAGTTGTCATTGGATTTTTTTAAATCTTGTAAGTGAAGGCTATGCCAATTGATTCCATGAGCTGAACCTTTGGTCCTTCGCTTATTAAGACCTGGCTGCCATCAACTGTTTCATAAGTGGGGAACTTCACGTTGTGATCATATTTCAAGTGTACGAAAAAGACAGTTTGCAAAAATTTATTGATGCTGAAATTGATACTTGTCTCCCAGTCAACATCAATGTTCCATCTGTTTGAAGCGTTGTCATCCAGGTAGTTATTGTACAGATTTAGGGTAGTGTTCAGTTCGATGTTTTCAGCAATATCTTTGGTGTAATTTGCCAAAAAATTAATACCAAATTCACTCAGTATATTTTTCCCTTTTGTGATGATGTTGTTGAGGGTATCGCGTTCAGCCTTGCGCACACCGAAAGCGCCTTTGTTAGCCAGTTCCTGATTCAAGACAAAGGTAAATTTCCCGGAGGATGGACTGATGAAAATATCCAGGTTATCAGCAGGTTTATATTTAAAACCCAGGGAGGCATTCAAATATCCGGGAGCCATAAAGGCTGAGATCAAAGTGGAATCATTTGGGTACTTATAGCCGTTCGCAAATTGCGATTTGAAAGTTAACATGCTGGAGTAGCTCCATTTATCAGATGCCCTTAAGGAAAAGGATAAATTAATATCCATCCTGTCCTCTGTTTTCTCAATGCGTTTGTTTGAATAGCCGACAATACCAAAAGCAAATTTATTCTCATAACTGAAAGTGAGGCTCTTGTGGCAAAAAATGGATCTGTAGAGGATATTGCCTTTGGCTGAGATTGAACTCTCACCACCAGAAGCCCAGTTTGTCAGACTAAGTTGATTCAGGATAAGTTGAGGCCTGAATGTATGACTCCATTTTGATATGGAATCCTGTTGTTCAGAATTAGGGTCATCTGGTAATTCACATAGGGCCTGGAATGGTTTAAACAGGATTAGAAGTAGGGTAAGGGATAAGACTAAATTACTCATGTTTAAAAAATTTCATCTAAAAAGAAGAGAATGGTAAAGCTAGTTTCGATAATGAGAACATTTGCTAATATTTTAAACGGATACCATCATAATTTTGTATGCATTGGCAAAAATTCTTTTTTGCTTTTCAAAGCTGTTGTTGCTGTCAGAAGTTCTGCTCATTTCAATGAAAGTACAGCTGGTCAATGTTTAAAATCAGTATTCTACCTGGATTACTCATCTAACGAGTTAACACACTATATCACTTAAATAATTAATATATAGCACATTAAATAGATATCGTTACTTGTTAAACTTCGTATTCTTTCATTTTACAGTGTCATAGTGCACAGAGTTCTTATATTTTCAATTCTGATTGACTTCACACGGAAACCAGGGGAAGAGTAGGTTACTAAATTTCGTAATCTTCAAGGTATATTAGATATAATATGATATAAAAATTATTGTTACAAGTATCACTACTTAGTAACTTTACTGATGTAATCAAAGTAAACAAAACATTACTTATGTAATCTATATTATTCATATATACTGTTTATCAATGCTATAAAGTGATATAGTTAATTCTGTAACTTAACGATATATCTCTAACATATTATACATCTGTATCAATTATAAAAAATAATAAAATACAGATTTTATACTCATATATTCAGTATTATAAGTAGTATAAACATAAGCATTACTTAAAGTATATTGAAGATACCTATTGATTTGGAAAGTTTAATTATACATAATATATATGTCTGTAATATAATAATATAATGTAAATTACTAAAGTTAAACTTTAGATATTCGTTAAGCTATAATATAGTTACATAAGTAAACGGTAAATTGTTTTACATTTCATTGGATTTGTGTTACCTTTGTAAAATTAATCTTGACGTTATGAAAGATCGCATAGCTCATATCCTCAAAATCAAAAATCTTACAGCAACACGATTTGCTGATGATTTGAATGTACAGCGTTCCGGTATTTCTCACATTTTATCAGGACGTAACAATCCAAGCCTGGATTTCATTATTAAAATCAAGGAAACCTATCCTGAATTCAGTTTGGACTGGTTGCTATTGGGTAAAGGGCCTGTCACTTTATCACCTGTGGCGGAAAAATCACAAGAAAAAGAATTGTCGCTATTCATAGATGAGGAGGATGATAAGCATAAAGAAGTTGTACAGCCAAAGGAAGGGCTCTTTTCGCAGGCGCGTGAACGATCCTCAGATGGTGCTGTGCCTTTATCAAAAGAAGCTAATGACCAAAAAAAAACCACTCCAACTAAAGATGAAGTGGTTGCAAAAGATATTGAAAGCAAGGATGTAGCTAAAATTGTCGTGTTGTTTACCAATAACACATTTCAATCATATGACCCTGCTTAGTAAGTTTAAAATTGTTCCAATTTACTGAAAAAGAAATTGGCTTCAAGTTGTGCATTTTCATTGCTGTCCGATCCATGAACCGCATTGGCTTCGATTGATTTCCCGAATAATTTGCGGATGCTACCAGCTGCAGCTTCAGCAGGGTTGGTAGCACCAATGAACTGCCGATAGGACTCAACAGCATTTTCTTTCTCCAAAACAGCAGCCACAACAGGCCCCGAGCTCATACTTGCAACCAGACTTTGGAAGAAAGGTCTTTCGCTATGCACTGCATAAAAAGCCTCAGCCTGCTCCTTAGATAAACGGGTCATTTTTAGTGCTTTAATTTTGAAACCTCCTTGGCTGATCATGGCTAAAATTTGTCCGGTATGCCCGTCTGCAACAGAACCAGGCTTGATCATTGTAAATGTGAAATTGCTCATTAGTGTATGTATTTTTAAGATTGGCGGCAAAAATAATCAATTCGCCATAAACTCAATCCCATTTTAAAATTTTGAGGCCCCAAACATTAATATATTGATATCCATCGCAATTAGAGTTTAGATAAAAGACCTGATCTTAATTGATTACCTTTGCAGTTTAAAACCAGTTATTGTCAAAATGAAGGATCATTCTCTTTTATCAGCTATAAGTGATTTGCTTTCTGAAAATTCTTCCATTATCATAACAACTCATTCCAATCCTGATGGAGATGCGATCGGATCAAGCCTGGCATTGAAATTTTATCTTGAAAAGAAGGGCTATGAAGTAAAAGTGCTGATCCCTAATAGTTATCCTGCATTTTTGTCCTGGTTGCCGGGCATTGACAACATCCTCATATTTGATAAGGAAGCAAGTAAAGCCAAAAAGGCGATTTCTGAGGCAGATATTGCCTTTTGTCTTGATTACAATGCAATTGACCGCTCCGGGACATTGCAAGATGATTTGAATAAAGCATCACATAAGCGAATTTTAATTGATCACCATCCGGAGCCTGTCCATGACCAATTTGATTCATTTTATTTTGATTCAAACAAGTCCAGTACAGCTGAACTTATCTTTCACTTGATTTGTGATCTGAATGATAAATCATTGATTGATAAGAATATTGCGACAAATATTTTTGTGGGCATCATGACAGATACCGGTTCATTCAGTCATTCGATAAATGATGCTGAAACCTTTCGGGTTGTAGCTGATCTGATTGATGTAGGTATCGATGCTTCATGGATACACAGGCAAGTTTATGATACTTTCACTGAGAACCGATTGAGGCTGCTTGGACATGCAATCACAAACCGGATGATGGTTTTGGAAGAATATAACACAGCCATCATTCACTTAACAAAAGATGACCTGAAGGAATTTCAATTTAGGATCGGCGATACTGAAGGAATTGTAAATTACCCATTATCCATGGACAAAATCAAGCTTGCGGTTCTGGTAACAGAGAAGAAAGATCTGATCAGACTATCATTCAGATCAAAAGGTGATTTTTCAGTAAATGAGCTTGCACGCACACACTTTAATGGTGGGGGGCACCTCAATGCCGCCGGAGGCAATAGTCGACAGGGATTGAAGGAAACCATGACAAAATTGCAAGAGGTATTGGCCGAATATAAGGAACAATTAGCATTTCATTGAAATGAGATACCTGATTTACTCAATAGTAGTTGTTTTATTCTCAATCGCTGTTGCCTGTGGTGATGCCAATCATAAGGATAAACTTCCTGAAAAAGACTTATCGCAAGCAAAACAGCCACTTGAAAAAGCCAACCGGTATTTGGTCGTTACTGAAGAAGAAAACATCAATAATTTTGTTCGTCGCTATGGTTGGGAAATGGAGCGAACTGGGACCGGATTACGGTATATGATCTATCAAAAAGGTGATGGCCCTAAAGTGGAACTGGGTAAGATTGTGAGCTTGAATTATGAATTGAGATCCCTGACCGGAGACCTCATATATTCCTCTGATGAAGATGGTATCATGACGTTTCTTGTGGGTAGGGGAGGCGTACCGACAGGCCTGGAGGAGGGAATAAAATTGCTTTCAGTTGGAGACAAGGCCAAAATAATTTTACCTTCGCACCTCGCTTATGGATTGATGGGTGATGACAGGCGAATACAGCCTAAGACAGTGCTGATATATGATATAGAAGTGATTGATTTAAAATAATAAAACTACAATTATGCGATTTTTAACAATTCTTTCAATGATGACTGCTGTGATGGGTTTTTCTTGTATTACAGGCTTTTCTGATGAAATTAAAACGACAGAAAATGGATTGAAATACCAGTTTCACAGCTCTAATTCACAGGCTGGTAAACCCAATCCCAATGATTTATTAAAGGTCACCATGATCTATTCAATCAATGATTCAGTGCTTTTTGATAGCCGTAATCTGCCCAATACCTTACAATTACAACTTGTAGAACCATCATATCAAGGTGATTTTTTCGAAGGTATTGCCATGATGCACCTGGGTGATTCAGCCAGTTTTTGGTCTCCGGCCGATTCAGTTATGTTGAGGACTTTTCGCGCTGGTACAGTTCCGGATTTTGTTGGGGATGGTGACGACATCCGATTTGATATTAAACTACTTGATTTTATTTCACCTGAGGAGTTCGAATGTCAACGTCAGGAAAAAGATGAAGCGCTGCTGGCTGAATCAGCTGAGAAACTTAAAGCATATCTCAAAGCCCAAAACATTACCACAAACCCAACTGAAAGCGGCTTATATTTTATCGAGACCAAGGAAGGAAATGGAGCGCACCCTCAAGGAGGTCAGCGGGTAAGTGTGCATTACACCGGCACACTATTGGATGGTACTAAATTTGATTCTTCAATCGACAGGGGCGAACCGATTGTTTTTACTTTGGGTGTAGGTCAGGTAATAAGAGGATGGGACGAAGGTATTTCTATGATGAGGCCCGGTGGTAAAGCCAGACTGATTATACCATCACACCTTGCATATGGTGATCGGGACATGGGTGTGATACCACCTCATTCCCCTTTGGTTTTCGATGTGGAACTGATCGAAGTAATGGATTAATTGTTGTAGGAGGTGGTTTCCTAACAAAATACAATTAGCGATATAAAGTCTCATTAATTATAATATCAAAATAATCATTCAAATGAAAAGCTTTTTTTTCGTCATCAGTGTGATCTTATTCACACTTTTGGCATTCTCATGTGGCCAACAACATCAGGGTTTTGAACGTATAGATGATGTGTATGTCAAATATCATATCAAGTCGGAAGACGGGCAAAAACCCATGCTAAATGATTGGGTTACACTGGACCTGATATACCGATTTGAGGATACAGTGCTCTTTAATAGTGAAGAAATGGGTGAGCCAATGGTATTTCCAATGATTCTGCCTACGTTTCAAGGCGATCTCTATGCCGGTTTGACTTTGTTGAATGTAGGTGACTCTGTAACTTTTGTTTTTCCTGCCGATTCATTTTATATGAAAACAGCAGGTTATCCTGAATTGCCTGATTTTATTGAACCAAACACGGATATGTTTTTCGATGTCAAGCTTTTAAAGATCCAAAATCAGCAGGAAATGGATGCTGAAAAAAGTGCACAGTTTAAAGAATTGCGGGAGCAGGAGAAGATCATTCTGCAAGCTTATCTGGATGAGCAAAATATAACAGTGGAGCCAAAACCATCCGGCTTATATGTAATTGAACAAAAGAGAGGTACTGGAAGATTGCCCCGGGAAGGAGATATGTTAAGGCTGCACTTCACCATTGAGATGCTGGATGGCCTATTGCTGTTTTCATCCTTTGATCAAGACCCGATTGATGTAGAATTTGGAAGTGAGTTTGATACTGAGGGATTTTCAGAGGGTATAGGCTATATGCGAAAGGGTGGCAAAGCAAGCTTAATCGTACCCTCACACCTGGCTTATGACAGTGTGGGTGTGCCACAGGTATTACCACCGTTTACACCGCTTATCTATAACCTTGAACTCTTGGATATTCTTTCTCTGGAACAGGTGGAGCAAGAGCGCATTGCCCGAGCTGAAGCTGAAGAAAGGGTGAAAGAACAAGCCAGGCTGAATGAACCTGCATTAATACAAGATTATCTTAACGACCATCAATATGATGTTGAGCCTCTTCCATCTGGCTTGTATTTTATTGAGATGGAACAGGGTAATGGAGCTCCTGCCACTGAAGGAAGTACTGTTGAGGTGCATTATACGCTTTATAATATCTATGGCAAGCCTTTGCAATCATCTAAAGAAATGGGACAAACATTCGAGTTGCAAGTAGGTGTTGGTCAGGTTATTAGAGGATGGGATGAAGGCCTACAGCTGATGCGCGAAGGCGGCAAGGCCAGATTAATAATTCCAAGTGATCTGGCCTATGGTGCTTCAAGGCGTGGCGAGGATATTCCACCCTATTCTCCATTGGTTTTTGATGTCGAGATGATCAAGGTAAAATAATACGAAGCGAATTAAATTTCAGTTTGATTTTCTAGTTGTCACGATCTAGCATTTGCTGCAGGACGGCGATCTCATCGCGGTATCCTGCGGCTGCGATGAAATCAAGTTCTTTCACTGCCTCTTCCATTGCTTTGCGGTTCCTGTTTATAGTCTTGCGGATATCGTCAGTTGACATATACTGAAACATAGGATCTGCCGCCAGAGTTTCTGATCCCTTACCTGCATAGGCTTTATCTTCCTTTTTGGTATAATTCAGTACCGCTGCCTGCCCCAGAATGGCGGTAGTTGATTTTGTAATGCTCTGCGGTGTTATGCCATGTTTTTCATTGTAGGCAAGCTGTTTCACGCGCCGCCTGTTTGTTTCATCGATTGTTCGTTGCATAGAACCTGTAATCTTTTCGGCATACATGATTACCTTGCTATCGACGTTACGTGCAGCCCGGCCTGCAGTTTGCGTCAGGGAACGCTCCGAACGCAGGAAACCCTCTTTGTCGGCATCCAAAATGGCAACCAGGTTTACTTCAGGAAGGTCGAGGCCTTCCCGGAGCAAGTTAACACCAACCAGCACGTCAAATTCGCCCAGTCTTAGTCCCCGCATGATTTCAACACGTTCCAATGTATCGATGTCAGCATGGATGTATCTGGAATTTATATTCAGTTTATGAAGGTATTTTGTTAATTCTTCAGCCATACGTTTTGTAAGCGTTGTTACAAGTACCCTACTGCCTGAAGATACCGACTTCTCAATTTCTTCAAGCAAATCATCGATTTGTGTTTTGCTGGAGCGAACTTCGATCAGGGGATCAAGCAATCCTGTCGGCCTGATCAGCTGCTCAACCACAACTCCTTCCGAATGTTGAAGCTCATAATCAGCAGGGGTGGCGCTGACATACATTATTTGGCCTGTAAGTGCTTCAAATTCATCAAACTTCAATGGTCTGTTATCAAGTGCTGATGGTAGCCTGAAGCCGTATTCGACGAGCGTCTGTTTCCGGGAGCGATCACCACCATACATGGCCCTTATTTGTGGAATGGTCACATGGCTTTCATCGATTATGGTGATGTAATCATCAGGAAAATAATCTAATAGGCAAAAAGGCCTTGAGCCAGGTTTTCGACCATCAAAATATCGTGAATAATTTTCGATACCGCTGCAATATCCCAGCTCCCTCATCATTTCGATGTCATAGGTCACTCTATCCTCAAGCCTTTTAGCCTCTTCATGTTTACCAATTTCTTTATAATAAGCCACTTGCCTGAACATATCATCTTGAATATCAAGAAGTGCACCTTTCATCTTGTCCTGAGAGGTAACAAAAATATTGGCAGGATAGATGCTTAACTGGTCAAATTTATCTATCGATCGTCCACTTAAAGGGTCGAACGACTCAAGCTGGTCTATCTCATCACCCCAAAAAATAATCCTGAAACAAATATCTGCATAGGCAGGAAACACGTCCACTGTATCACCTTTTACCCTGAATTTGCCATGTGTCAATTCAACATCATTCCGGCTGTACAAGGCATTTACAAGCATTTGCAGAAACATATTACGCACGATTTTCTGGCCCTTTACAAGCGAAATTACGTTGTTTGTAAAATCATCCGGATTACCTATGCCGTATATACATGACACTGAGGATACCACAATGATGTCTCTTCTGCCTGACAGCAAGGCTGAGGTCGTGCTCAATCTTAACTTTTCGATTTCGTCATTGATCGAAAGGTCTTTTTCAATATATGTGTTTGTGGTTGGAATGAAGGCTTCCGGCTGATAATAATCATAGTACGAAACAAAATATTCCACTGCGTTATCCGGAAAAAATTGCTTGAACTCTCCATAAAGTTGCGCTGCGAGCGTCTTATTGTGGCTCAACACCAGGGCGGGCCGGTGCAATTGGTTCAATACATTCGCAACAGTAAAAGTTTTTCCTGAGCCAGTGACACCTAAAAGTGTTTGCGCTTTATCGCCACGGATAAGACCTTCAGTCAATTGCTTGATTGCTTCAGGCTGGTCGCCGGTTGGCTTATAATCAGAAGTAAGCTGAAATTCCATAATGCATCACAAAAATAGAAACATTAATCGGATGAACTCTTACTGAAACAGGCAGAAAACGCATAATGGTTGGAATAAGGATTTTTGAATATTGCCGAGGACACCGGAACCAGGTTTTCACTGCTGAACAGGTAATCAATCCGCTGAAAAGGTATGTTACCTGCATAGGTTGCTCCAAAACCAAATCCGGTTTGGTGGAAGCTATCATTGAAACCAGCATTTTTTATGCGCCTGTAGGTGAATGAAGAGGGGCTGTCGTTGAAATCGCCTGCCAGTATCATATCCATCATGTTTAAGGTGTCAGTGGTTGCAATCAGTTGATGAGTTTCCTTGGCACGTATGGTGAAACTATGTACAAACTTTTCGATAATTGGACTTCCAAGTGCTCTGACCTGTTCTTTTTCAAATAATTTGCCATCACCAATGAAATCAACCTCAGCCTGTTTCAAACGAAAGGATGCGAGGTGAATATTAAAAACAAGGATATTTTCCCCAACTCCCGGGTCCAGACTTGCCCACGAAGCAAAGGTTCTTTGATCTGAAACCGGAATCTGCCCCTTATTGGAAATTGGTTCTTGTGCCATTGTAAGCAGGCCTTCCAGTTTATTCCCTGACTCGGTCCAGTATTGTACAAAATGGTAATACTTATAACCGCAATTATCAACAAATGCTGCCAACTCTTCCTTTGGATTTTGGCTATAT
The DNA here is from genome assembly GCA_937926515.1 of uncultured Bacteroidales bacterium. Classification (GTDB taxonomy): domain Bacteria; phylum Bacteroidota; class Bacteroidia; order Bacteroidales; family F082; genus CALAZZ01. The sequence continues at coordinate 27,958 of CALAZZ010000258.1, forward strand.
GTGAGGTACTCCTGAATACAAACAATATCTGCTTGCTGATTCCTGATAAAGGCTGACACAAGTTGGCTAATTTCAGATGCAGTACCATCAAATTGATTTCCCCTAAAGCCATGTACATTATAGGTCATGATTGTAAAATCCTTAACACCTGAATGTCCTTTTTGCACCGTGAAATATTTTGTTGCTATAGGAATCGATAGCAACAGCATGGTCACATGCAATAGGATCAGATAGTGCTTTAAAACTATCCATAAGATCAAAATTAACAGGTTTGCTATTATAAATAGTGGAAACAATAATCCAAATACGGATACCAGAGGTGCATCACTAGGATTAACGTAAGATGCTAGTACTGAAAACAATAGAGAAACAGCAGATATCCAACTGATTATTGACAGGAATCCTGTAAAAGACAAGCGTACAAATCCCTTTTTAGTTGCCATTGTACAAATTGGCTTATTGTTTATTGCTCATTCTAAACAATATTTCTTTCTCTTTGGCGGTAAGGCTGCTATATCCGCTTCGTGCGATCTTGTCTAAAATTTTATCTATCTCTGCTTGCTTGGACAGTTTTATTTTATTAAACTCATCATCGGTTAAAGGCCGGCCATCCGGTTTTGCAAACCCTTTCTTTTTTCGGTGGCTTACCTTGATCTTGGGTCTGTAAAAACTGTTAAACACCTGATAAACATCTATATTATGCTTTATTAAATAGATATAGGCAAAGCCCCAGAATGCTCCTCCCAAATGCGCTATATGACCTCCCGGATTGTTTCCAATGATGCTGAAAATATCAATTACGATAAAAGCAATGGCTAAATACTTTAGTCTTACTCTGCCTATAAGTACAAGGTTAACAGTATATTGTGGAACGAAAGTAGCAATGGCAACCATAATTGCCAAAACAGAAGCAGAGGCTCCGAGTGCAACTGCATTTATATTGGCCTGGTTAAATACCGGAAAAATATTATATGCTGCAATGTAAAATAATGCACCTGTGAGCCCCCCAATGATATAAGTACTTAGTAGTTTGCGCTGACTCAGATATTGCAGAAAAATACTTCCGCCAAAATACAGGATGATCATATTGAACAAGAGGTGAAAAAATCCCTCATGCAGGAACATATAGCTGATTAAAGTCCATGGTTTAGTAAGCAACTGGTCGATAGCGGAAGGCACTGCCAGAATTTTTACCAATGGAGATAGTGTGCCGGCGCCTTCGGTGTTAATCTGAAAGAGCCAAACAAACAAATTCACAAAATATACAAGCACAAATACGCCTATATTGATCAATATCAGCCGGGGAAGGAATGACTTTCGTGAAAAAAAATCCTTGGCGTTGTCAAATATATTGCTTTGTGATTGGGGACTATACATCTGTTTTGTAGTTTAATAGGCTGCGATAAAGTTTGTTTGTGTGAGCCATGTTTACCGGAATACTCCCTTGCGCCTCCAATATACGATGAGTAAATAACCAAATAACATGCCGCCCAGATGTGCGAAATGAGCTATATTGTTTCCGGGCCGGTTAAGTACACCTTCAAACAGTTCAAATGCACCAAAAATGATGACAAAGTATTTCGCTTTAATAGGGATTGCAAAATATAGATAGATGATGTGGTTTGGGAACATCATCCCAAAAGCCAGGAGAATACCAAATACCGCACCCGATGCGCCAACTACAACTGATTGGTTCATATAGAATTCCTTATAGTTCCCCAAAAAGCTGAGCACACCCTGCATTGCCTCCATATTTTGCGGATTCATGGACAGAGTCCTGATGTTACGCTGAAATTGAAGGAATTCATGCCATATGGGACCTGCTGACTCATGCACCCTGAATGTATGTGTAGAAGTGAATTCAGCCAGGGCTGCAATATCACGTGTATTCAGTATGTGATTAATATCATTCAATACAGGTGCCATTTGAAAATAGATCCAGATGGTGTAAACGATTCCTGCGCCAATACCAGTAACAAAATAATAGGTTAAAAATCGAGATGGACCCCAAACATTTTCAAGAACATTTCCAAACATCCACAGTGCGAACATATTAAAGAAAATATGCCACATCCCACCATGCATAAACATATAACTTACAAACTGGTAGGGCTTAAAGTCAGGAGCAGCTACAAAATGAAGCCCAAGTATTTTAGTAAGATTAATGTAAAAGCTTGATTCAAAAACTATGGTAGCCAGGAAAAACAATCCATTAATTATCAGCAGATTTTTAACCACTGGCGGCAATACTTGAAAACCTCTGGGTTGAAATTGATTCATTATTATAATTAACTTCTTATATCTGGTTTACTTAATGAATGATTGGATATGTTGAACAGGTAACACTCCGAGAATTTTTCTTCCATCAGGAGCAACCTCGGCAACCTGACACGAAAATAGCTTATCCACCAAACCGGCCATTTCAACTTCAGTAAGTTGCTTCCCATGTTTAATGGCAAGGTTAGCCGACATTGAGCGTGCTAAATTAAGCTTTTTATCCAGGTTCAGGTCTTGCATATTCTTCTTGTAGTTTTCAATAACTGTTTCAAGTATATGTACGGGATCATGATGTGACAGGCCGGCTGGAGTTCCATTAATGACAAATGAGTGTTGTCCCATTTCTTCCACGCTGAAGCCTAATAGGTCAAGCTCAGATTTTAATTCACGCAAAATATCAGCATCAACTGCGTTCAACTGTATGGGCTGTGGGAACAGTTCTTGTTGCGAGTCAAATTTTGTTTTGGATAGTTGTTTCAAAAACTGTTCGTACAATATACGCCAATGTGCCAGGTGTTGGTCGATAAACATCAAGCCTGATTTCACAATGGTTACAATATATTGAAGGTGAAGCTGCATGAACTTTGATTCAAGGCTTGAAGTGGATATTTCTGATTCATCCGGCTTATGCGTGATATTTTTTTTAGCAACACCCTGTTCTTCAGTGTTAATATCTTCATATAGGATTCTCCAGTTACCTCCATCTTCCTTACCTGGTCTTTTATGCTCCCATGATTTCGTTTTGTTGGTATCAAAAGGGTTGTAATCAGCATCAACATTAACTGAAGGTGGGTTTACAGGGCGGTTGGCCTTGCTAATTTCACCAAAATCTATATCTATGGGCTGATCGCTGCTGAAGTCGATCATCGGGCTTAGGTTATGTTGTCCGATTGATTTCTTCACGGCAGCGTGCATTATGGCATAGATAAGCTGGGTTTCTTGAAAATTGACCTCCATTTTTGTTGGATGTATATTCACATCAATAAGTTTTGGGTCAATGCTAATGTTCAAAAAATAGGTTGGAAAACTGTCTTTGGGCATAAGTTCCTTAAACGCATTATCGACAGCATGATGCAAATAGGGGTGCTTGACAAAACGTTTATTAACGAAAAAATACTGCTCTCCTCTTGTTTTACGGGCGAATTCGGGTTTTCCAATGAACCCATCAATGCCCAAGGTTTCTGTTTTTTGATTTACAGGTAATAATCGCTGGTTAAAGGCAGTGCCAAATAGTGCTACTATCCGTTGTTTAAAGCTTCCCGGATAGAGATGATAAACTTCTTTGTCATTATGTACCAGGGTGAAGCCCATCTCAGGATTGATCATACTTACACGATAAAACTCATCAAGAATATGGCGCAACTCAGCTTGGTTTGATTTTAAGAAGTTGCGTCGGGCAGGAACATTGTAAAATAAGTTTTTAACCGAGATGGCGGTTCCCGCTGCGCAGGCAGTTGTGTTTTGACTTTTGACAACCGAACCTTCAATGATCAAGTGTGTTCCCAGTTCATTTTCAGATTGTCTGGTTTTGAGCTCAACTTGTGAGATGGCAGCAATACTGGCAAGGGCTTCGCCCCTGAATCCCATGGTGCGTATTGAAAAAAGATCATTTGCATTTCTGATCTTTGAAGTGGCATGACGTTCAAAGCTCATCCGTGCATCGGTTTCTGACATTCCGCATCCATCATCAATGACTTGTATCAATGATTTACCCGAGTCACGTATAATCAGGTCAACCTGAGTGGCCCCTGCATCCAGGGCATTCTCCATCAATTCCTTCACGGCAGAGGCTGGGCGTTGAATAACCTCACCAGCAGCAATCTGGTTTGCAACCGAATCAGGTAATAACTTGATGATATCCGTCATATTATAATTATGGCTTAACTTACAACCCGAAGGCACGTATAATGTTAAAAATCATATCAGTAAAAAATAGTAGATAGATCCCCCCAAGAATTACAATTGCATAAATTAGCATGCTCATCGCTTGGTACTTATTTCCTGATTTATCCGGATTTTTAAAGCGCCATCTTGCCGACATGCGTGCTCGTAGCGCCTCATTTTCATTCAGATCGGATTCAGCTCCCATTTCAGCCTTGCGTCTTTCCATTGCTTCCTTGTCAGCGTTGTAATATCGCGGCCGGTAAGTAAATTTTTTTGGGGCGTTTGTTCTGAAAAGGACAAATTTCATTTTATTTCTATTTAATGGCTAACCTGCCTGCTTTAAAGCACAAAATTATCCTTTTTTATCGAACTGCTTTTTCAACTGCTTCCATGCTTTTTGTATTTTTGAAAAATTAAGAAATACCCCTTCTGAAAAATTCAGGACTTGACATATGTTATCTCTAGAAAGGCTAATAGTTGTAGGCGACAGGGTTTTAATCAAACCGAAAACCAGGCCGGATAAAACCCGCAGCGGGCTCTTCCTGCCTCCCGGTTACAAGGAAAAAGAAGAAATACAAAGTGGTTACGTTGTGAAATGCGGACCAGGATATCCGGTTCCTGCTCCGGTTGATGATAGTAACGAACCCTGGAAAACACATGAAGAACAGACAAACTACATTCCACTTCAGGCCAAAGTTGGCGATTTGGCTATTTTTCTTCAGAAAGGTGCCATTGAAATAGTCTATAACCAGGAAAAATACTTTATTGTTTCGCAACAAGCTATCCTGCTGCTTGAGCGAGACGAGATGCTAACAGATTGATTGCATGTGTCATAAAAATTACTTTTTTGCACCTCTGGTCCTCCTATTTCTATTGACTGCTTGTGTAGACATGAGTCGATCTAAAGGGATTCAAGAAACAGGAGAAGTAGATAAAATGACCCCCCTTTATGCCAAAGGATTCAGGGTTATCAATGAAAATGGTGAACGAATACTGCAAATAATGAATCCCTGGAATCAGGAACAAGTTCTTCAGGAGTTAAACATATTTAGTAACTCCATTTTTTTTAAGCAATTCCAAATGGAAGTTCCAAAGCCTGTTAACAGGGTAGTGGCATTATCATCAACGCAATGGTCAGCTTTTGAACGTATGAATGGTTTAGGGGTCGTTGTTGGGATCTCAGAAAGCAATTTTGTGAGGTCGGAAGCAATGAGAAATTATATCAGAGAAGGGCTTACAATTGATGTGGGCAAGCATGGCTCTTATAAACCCGAGTTGCTTATACAACTTGAACCCGAAATGGTCATTTATTCACCGGAATCGGGCGGAGCAGTTGCCTCATTGACAGAAACCGGTTTACCGCTGCTGGCATGGCCCGATTATTTTGAAACTGATCCGCTGGGCAGGGCGGAATGGATCAAACTGGCCGGGATTCTCTTAGATAAGGAGCAAGAAGCATATGCAATATTTGACAGCATTGAAGATTCGTATAATAATTACCGCAGCTTGGCAAGCCAGGTCAAACATAAACCATTGATATTTGCTGATAAATCATTTAGCGGTCAATGGTATGTGCCAGGAGGTAAAAGTTATATGGCAAAACTATTCGAACATGCGGGGGCTACTTATATTTGGTCAGATAATACATCAACAGCAAGCTTTTCAGTGGATATGGAATCTGTCATCTCACGAGCCTGGGAGGCTGATTTCTGGCGCATCGCTCATGCAGCCCCTTACGGTTATTCCAAGGCTGAGCTCATTAATGAAAACCCTATTTACGCTCAATTCAAAGCTTTCAAAAAAGATCGGATCATTTTTTGTAATACGGCCAGTACAGGCTATTTTGAGAAAGGTCCGTATGAACCTCATCTTATTTTGGCTGACCTGATACACTTTTTACATCCGGAATTATTGACTGATTACCAACCCAAATACCATCAATTACTCGATTGAAATGACCCTCGGCAGCCAACATAAAGATAAATTTCCAATCGTATTATCAACACTCTTGTTGTTATTGGTACTGATGGTCGTATTGAATCTATTATTTGGTTCTGTCGAAATACCACTAGGAGATATTCTAACGGTTATCTTCGAAGGCGGTAAAGGTGTTGATGAAGGCACCATGCTTATTGTTAATAATTTTCGCATACCTCAAACAATTACGGCCATATTATCAGGAGCAGGATTGGCAATAGCCGGATTATTGATGCAGACACTCTTTCGTAACCCACTCGCTGATCCTTCAATTCTCGGAATAAGCTCAGGAGCCAGCTTGGGGGTTGCCTTGTTACTGGCCACTTCAGGCATTATCACAGGACAAGCTTTTGTTGCATTTGGTCTGTGGTCACAGATTGGCATAACAGGTGCAGCTTTCTTGGGTGCTATGCTTGTTTTGTTTTTGATCATGTTCCTTAGCCGGAGGATGGGTAATATTGTAAGCCTGTTGATCATTGGAATAATGATTGCATACATTGCAGGTGCCCTTGTTGGTTTTGTGAAGTTCTATAGCCAACGTGAGGATGTACACACTTTTGTGATCTGGGGCTTGGGAAGTTTTGCCAATGTAAGCAGGGCGCAATTACCATTTTTTACCATGGTTACACTTGCTGCACTTGGCCTTAGTTGGTTAATGGTCAAGCCACTAAACCTGCTTCTTTTAGGTGAGCGCTATGCAACGAATCTGGGATTGAATGTATCAAGAAACCAGGTTCTTATAATTCTGATAGCCGGTTTTTTAACCTCTGTGGTTACTGCTTTCTCAGGGCCTATCGCATTTATTGGCCTGGCTGTCCCTCACCTGGTCCGGAACTTTTTAAAAACTTCAGACCACCGCTTATTGATACCTGCTGTGATGATTATGGGAGCATTGTTGGCCTTGTTCTGCAACCTTATTGCCAGGTTGCCGGGTTTTGACGGCAGTTTGCCAATTAATGCAGTCACATCACTGATTGGTGCCCCGATTGTGATTTGGATAATTCTGCATCGCAGACAGATTTATGATAGTGAATGAAATCGCCCGTCATACATATTGAAGGCCTGGAAATAGGCTATCGTGACAAATCAGGCAGTTCTGTGCAACTTTTGCCTCCCATTGAACTTGCGCTATATGAAGGTGATTTTATTGCACTAATGGGCCCAAATGGAGCCGGCAAATCGACTCTTTTGCGCACACTTGCTGGTATGCATTCCCCCTTATCAGGTAAAATTTCTCTGAAAAATAAAGATATAGCGCGTTTTGATAAGCGGGAAATGTCCAAAATGATTGGTATTGTGCTAACAGATCGGATCGATGATTTTTTTCTTACAGTATATGATGTGGTTTGTATGGGCCGTTATCCCTACACCGGATTTTGGGGAGAACTGAAACCTAATGATCATGAGATTGTTATGCATTGCCTTCAAATGGTTGGAATGCTAAACCTGGCAAAACGTACCATGCTTAGTTTAAGCGATGGTGAGCGACAAAAAGTCATGATTGCCAAAGCATTGGCACAAGATACACCCATAATTATGCTTGATGAACCGGCTGCGTTTCTGGATTATCCGAGTAAAATAGAGTTAATGCATCTGCTTCAACAACTGGCTCATGAGGATGGTAAAACAATCCTGTTCAGTTCGCACGATCTTGAGCTGGCGTTAAGCAGTGCTGACAGATTATGGCTGTTGGGCCGTGACAAGGAAGTACAGGATGGAATTCCGGAGCAGTTAATCCTGGACGGTTTTATTGGTGACTATTTTAACCGTAGCGATCTCAATTTCAATGCTGAAAGCGGTAAGTTTTTTAGAAGCAAGCCCGCTGGGATAAGCGTTCAGATAAAAGGAGAAGGGATTAGAGCTTATTGGATGAAACAGGCTGTATTGAGAAAAGGATACAGCATATCGGATAGTCTATCAAACATACAGATCCTGATAAGTTCGAAAGGCTTTTCTCTTTTAATTGATGATAAAGAACGTATTTTTACAACCAAATTAGAACCAATACTCCATGAATTGCAGCAAATTTAATTTCATGAATCACGCGATCATAACCTATGTGGTTTTGGTTGTTTTTAGCCTATCCTCTTGCAAGCCTATGAAAGAAAAAGCAGATATGATTGTTTTGAATTCACTCGTCTACACCGTCAATGAATCCTTTGATACAGCTGAGGCATTTGCTGTTGCCAAAGGTATGTTTATCGCTGTTGGTACGAATGATGAAATATTAAACCGTTTTGATGCCGATGCGATCCTTGATGCCAATGGTAAACCTATTTATCCCGGTTTCATTGACGGGCATTGTCATTTCGCCGGATATGGTGAAAACCTTTATCGCTGGGCTGATCTCAGCGGTAGCAGGTCATTTGAAGAGGTCCTTCAAAGGCTTAAGGATCATCATGATTCGCATCCCTCGGAATGGTTATTGGGAAGGGGTTGGGATCAGAATCATTGGGATCCGCCTGTTTTTCCTGATAATAAGGTACTTGAAAAGCATTTCCCTGGCATGAAAGTATTATTGGTACGGATAGACGGACATGCTTCGCTAGTTAGTCAAACTGCATTGGAGGCCGCAGGCATTGATGCTCATTATACTGTCCGTGGTGGTGAGGTGCTTTTAAATGAAAAAGGGGAGCCTAGCGGAATACTGATAGATAATGCTGATCTTGCAGTCAAAGAGCTTATTCCTCCAATAACGATATCTGAAAAAAAGGAAGCGCTGTTGGAAGCACAGAAAAATTGTTTTGCAGTGGGTCTTACCAGTGTTGTTGACGCCGGACTACCGGTTGAAACAATTGAATTGATCCATGCCTTGCAACAAGAGGGGAGATTATTAATGAAAATAAACGCCATGATCAGTGCTGATGAGGAAACCATGCATCATTATTTTGAACTTGGTCCATATGCTGATGAGCGCTTAACCATTAACACGGTCAAAATGTTTGCTGACGGAGCCTTGGGATCAAGAGGTGCCTTATTGTTTGAACCATATTCTGATGCTCCACACACATTCGGCCTGATGCTTCACAATCCGGAATTTTATTATGGAGTTTGTCAAAAGGCTTATGATGCAGGATTCCAGGTTAGTGTGCACGCGATTGGAGATTCAGCCAATCGTTTTGTGCTCGATATGTATGCTCACTTTCTGAAAGGACATAATGATCGTCGCTGGCGCGTAGAACACGCACAAATAGTTCATCCTTCAGATTTTGAGAAATTTGAGAAATTTAGCATCATACCGTCAATTCAAAGTACACACGCCACATCAGATATGTATTGGGCTATTCACAGGGTAGGAGATGAGCGTATCAAGGGCGCATATGCACAACAAACTTTATTGAAGCAAAACGGCTGGTTGATCAATGGAACAGATTTTCCAATTGAAGGAATTGATCCATTACAAACGTTTTATGCAGCCGTAATCAGAAAAGATGCCAGCGGTTTTCCGAAAGGAGGGTTTCTACCCGATCAGGCACTTGATAGGTTAGATGCGATGCGTTCAATGACCATTTGGGCGGCAAAAGGTTCTTTTGAAGATAAGTTAAAAGGCAGCATTGAGGTGGGCAAACATGCTGATTTCGTTATGCTGGATAAAGACCTTATGAAAGTTCCCGAACAAGATATTTTAGGTATAAATGTGCTTGCCACATATATTCATGGAGAAAAAGTCTATCAGCATGAATAGAGAATTGCGAGATAAAGTGGTGATCATTACAGGTGCCTCTTCCGGTATAGGAAGAGCTTTGGCAATTGAAGCTGCAAAACGTGGAATGAAGCTTTCATTGGCAGCTCGTAGGCTGGATAAACTTGAACAGCTTAAAAGCCAGCTGGAAGTGCCATCACAAAACGTATTACTGGTCAAAACGGATGTTTCCAAAGAACAGGATTGTGAAACCCTGATCAAAGAAACAGTTAAAGCATTCCAACGTATTGATGTTCTGATAAATAATGCCGGGATCTCGATGAGGGCCTTGTTTGTTCAAAGCGACATAGGTGTGCTTAAGCAACTGATGGATGTCAATTTCTGGGGCACTGTTTACTGTACTAAATATGCCATCCCATACCTGCTGGAAACCGGAGGTTCAATAGCAGGTATCTCATCTATTGCCGGTTATAAAGGTCTGCCGGGACGTACAGGTTATTCGGCCTCAAAATTTGCCATACATGGATTTCTTGAGTCATTGCGAATTGAAAATCTCAAAACCGGCTTGCACGTTCTGCTGGCTTGCCCTGGGTTTACGCAATCAAATATCCGAAATACTGCACTTGGTCCTGACGGAAAAATGCAAGGGGAATCACCCAGAGATGAAGACAAAATGATGACTGCAGACGAAGTAGCACATCATATTCTTAATGCCATTCAAAAACGAAAACGTTCGATTATTTTGACCAGACAAGGTAAGCTGACAGTGTTTTTAAACAAGGTAATTCCTGGTGAATTGGATAAACTTGTGTTTGATCATATGTCGAAAGAGACCAACGCTCCGTTCTGATCGTTTTCCTGGCTGTTTGAGGCCCTTCACGGGAAGGTCATATAAACGCTCAGATAATTATGTTTGAGTAGATTGTTTTAGTTTAATTAAGTATTTTAGGAGTATCACAATTAATATTTAGCGCGCTTATTTTTCTTGTACGATATTAAAATATTGTTTTTCATATTAATACTCTATTTATTATTTTACCGGAAAATGTTTTTTTTTATTTCGTGTTTCAATTTTTAGCATTATTTTTAGACGTTAGAAATTTAGATAGCTTATATGAAAACTCCCACACTAGTCGTTCAACCTCGTCTTGGTTTTGGTGAACTTAAATTTGGTCAGAGTATTGAAGAAACCGTCAAATTTCTTGGCGAATCGCAGGAAATTGATCAAATTGAGGATGAGGAACTATTCAACACAATTATTATGCATTATTGGGACATTGGAACTTCAATTTTCTTTGAAGGAATTGATAAACCCGTGCTTTCGTGTTTTGAAACCGATAACCAGGATGCGCTGCTTTTTGGAGAGAAAGTATTTCATCTCAGTGAAGATTCAATTGTCAATTTAATGAAAACAAACGGGTATAAATCTATTGAAATTGAGGTAGAGGAAGGTGAAAAACGGGTTTCATTCGAAGATGGATTGATCGATTTTTTCTTTGTCAGCAACAAGCTGATTGCTGTGAATTGGGGTGTTTTTGTTAACAACGAAGGTGAGATAGAAGAAATTTGATCATCAGCTTCGTGCTCTGGGATGATAACTTAGTATGGTTTCGCGCAAATATTCCCTGTCAATATGGGTGTATATTTCAGTGGTCGTTATGCTGGCATGACCCAGCATTTGCTGAACTGCACGCAGATCTGCACCACCTTCCAACAAATGTGTAGCAAACGAATGTCTGAATGTATGCGGGCTTATGGTTTTTCTAATTCCTGCTTTTTCGGCAAGCTGCCTGATCAGTATAAAAACCATTTGCCTGGTTAAGCCTGTGCCTCTGTTATTGAGGAATACAGTGTCAGAAAATCCCCGTTTGATCTTAATATGGGAACGCACATTGTCGATATACAAATACAATTGTTTCAGGGTTGATTTGCCGATTGGAACCAGCCTTTCCTTATCACCTTTTCCAACTATTTTAACAAAGCCGTCTTGCCTGAAAATATTGCTCAACTTAAGGCTGACAACTTCAGAAACGCGCAAACCGCACCCATAAAGTACCTCAACAATGGCCTTATTTCTTGTTCCATTTACCGAACTCAGGTCAATAATTTCTATCAGGCTGTTTATTTCTTCGATTGACAATACTTCAGGTAGCTTCCTGCCTATTGAAGGGGAGTCAATCAATTGGGTCGGGTTGATTTGAATAATTTCTTCCAATTGTAGGTATCTGTAAAATGCCTTAATGCCTGACAAAATACGTGCTTGTGAATTAGCACTTATACCCAATTCATACAATTGCAATAGGAAGGCTTGTATATTTGAGCTTTGAATTTGTTTTGAGGCAGGATTTAACCCGTGTTGCTCAAAATACTCATTCAAGAGTGTAATATCGTGGAAATAAGCCTTAATCGTGTTGTCACTTAGTGATTTTTCCAACTTAAGGTAGTTTATAAACCCTTTGATATAGGCATTAGCTTCTCCCGACATGGATGCAAATGTATAGAAGTATTTTCATCAAGTTGTGACTTTCCATATCGCAAATGATGATCTTATTTTGCAGCCTTTTATAAAAAAAAACCTGACAACATTACTTATTGCCAGGCTTTGGTAATTTATTTCGCTTCGTAAAAGCAGCGCTTGGGCGAGTGTATCAGCTCGGCATCTTTTAATTGTTTGATGACTTTGTCAACCTCTTTTTTGTCGATATTGGCCAATTCGGCAATTTCACCCGGTCGCATCGGCTTTCCCGCTGATTTCATTGTGTTCAGCACTTTTTCTTTCGTTTCCATGTTTATTTACATTAATGATTTAAAAACCTCCTATCGATTTTGTGCTAATCCAGGGTATGCACTATCAGGCCTGATCTTAATTTGGGTTCAAACCAGGTCGTTTTAGGTGGCATGATATTGCCTGAATCAGCAATATTGATCAGCTGTTGCATTGACACCGGATACAGTGCGAATGCAACCTTCATCTCACCGCTGTCAACCCTGCGCTTGAGTTCTTCCAGGCCTCTTATTCCTCCCACAAAATCAATCCGTTTCGAACGGCGCAAGTCAGTGATATTGAGCAAAGGTGTAAGAACTTGGTTGGTGAGGATGGTCACATCCAACACACCAATTGGATCGTTATCATCAAAAGTATTTGGTTTTGCAGTTAATGAATACCAGCTGCCATCAAGATACATCGAAAGATTATGAAGCCTGTCAGGCTTATATATTTCAGAACCTCTGTGCTCAACTTCGAAACTGTTCTTCAGTTTTTCAATAAAAGATTGAATGGTATGTCCGTTCAGATCCTTTACAACACGATTATAATCAATGATGGTGAGCTGATTATCAGGAAAATGAACAGCAAGGAAATAATTGTATTCCTCGTCACCACGATGTTTAGGATTGTTCTTTCTTTTTTCGTTTCCGACCAGGGCAGCAGCAGCAGTTCTATGATGTCCATCTGCCACATATGTTGCCGGTAATTCAGCAAATAATGTAATTAACCTATCAATCAGGGTTTTGTCGCTAACTACCCAGAAATGATGACCGAACCCATCATCAGCAGTAAAATCATATACAGGTACATTATTTTTTACATATTGACTTACGATTTCATCAATCTCTGCCTTGGCGGGGTAGGAGAAAAATACCGGTTCCATGTTTGCGTTTGTCTCGCGCACATGCTTCATGCGATCTTCTTCTTTGTCGGGTCGTGTGAGTTCATGCTTCTTAATCACATTTTGCATATAATCTTCGACTCCGGCGCAACCTACCAGGCCATACTGCGTTTTGCCATTCATGGTTTGCGCATAGATGTAGAGGTATTCCTCCTGATCCTGAACAAGCCAGCCTTTTTCCCTAAATAGGTTAAAATTTTCTCTGGCTTTATTGTAAACATCCTGGCTATAAATGTTTGTGTCTTCGGGCAAATCTATTTCAGGTTTGATAATGTGCAGCAAACTAAATGAATTGCCTTCAGCTTCTTTGCGGGCTTCTTCTGAGTTGAGCACATCGTATGGTCTGGAGGCTAATTTTTTTACTATTTCTGCTGGTGGTCTCCAGCCTTTAAATGCTTTGAGTATTGCCATAGTTTATTTTATTAAGTTTATTAGTATACTTCTTATTGTCATTGATATGACCTAAATACAAATCGATAAAATCTTGGGCCTAAACTGAAGTGGAATAATATCTGGTTAAACACCTGATAATCAATTCATCCAGATCAGCCCTTTTTCGCACAAGGATTTATTCACTATTCATCATCCTGATCATGGCTTGAAGATCCTGAGCGCTGCAACGAGGTTATCAGGGCACCGAGCATTTTGGTCATTTCCATAAGTTGGTTTCTAGATTCCTCATTGTGGCTATCTGTCAACAAGTTATTTTTGTATGCCAATGTGGTATAAACCAGACATTCACGAATTGCACTTTTAGATATCTTCAGGTGGTAAACAAACTGTGCTTTATTCCTTGCTGAACCTTCAGCAATGTTCAAAGCAATTTGCCGGGCTGCATTGTTGAATGACCTTATAAAGTCAACACGGTCATTATCCGGCATCATGCTACTGATTTCCTGAACCCAGCATATATAATCCAAAGCCTTGTGATAGATCCTCAGGTCTTCAAACCTAAAGAAAGTTGGCATTTTTTCTGTTTGTTGATTCATTATAAATGATGTTACAATTGTTCAGATAGATTCAAGAAAACTGCCACTGCCTTTAATCAGGTGTTCAAATTTAATAATAACTAATTCACTTTAAAAGTGGTATCATTTTTTTCGAGGAAAGCAATGATCTGCTTTGCTGCTGCAAGGCCAGCGTTGATATTTGCTTCTGCTGTTTGCGCACCCATTTTCTTTGGCGTAAAGAAAGTACGATTATTATATTCGGTCAGTTCAGAAGCACAATCAGGTGCGATATCTGATACATAACAAAAATCATCGCGTTCGGCTAACACACGTTTAAGGCTGTCTTCGCACACAACCTCTTTACGTGCGGTATTTACCAACACTGCACCTGCCGGCATTTTCATCATTAATTCGTAATTAATTGATTTTTTTGTTTTATCATTTGCAGGCAGGTTTAGCGAGATGAACTGACATTGGCTATACAATTCTTCCACACTTTCCACTGATTTCACATTGTCAGCCCTCATTATAACCTTATCAACAAACGGATCGTACGCCATTACCTGCATATCAAAACCTTTTGCGATACGGGCAATATTTTTGCCAACATGTCCATATGCATGGATGCCCAGCGATTTTCCTTTTAATTCAGTACCGGAAGTGCCATTGAAGTGATTCCGTACCTGGTAAACCATCATTCCTAATGCAAGTTCAGCCACGGCATTGCTATTTTGTCCTGGTGTATTCATTACGACAACATTATTAGCAGTTGCTGCTGCCAAGTCAACATTATCATAACCAGCACCGGCACGCACTATAATTTTGAGATTTTTTGCATTGTCAATCACAGCTTTATTAGCCTTATCACTGCGGATGATGATGGCATCCACATCAGCAGCAGCCTGAACAAAATCATCATGTGAGCTGTATTTTTCAAGGAAAATACAGTGATATCCTGCTTCCTCAAATATGCTGCGGATCCCGTCAGCAGCAATTTTGGCGAATGGTTTTTCTGTTGCAATCAATACTTTTGCCATTTCTAGTTTTATTTTATTGGTTAAATACTAATTTTTTTCAATATGTTTATCTGCGGCTACATTTAAACTTATTGAGACTTATTTCTTAATCTTTTCAAACTCCTGCATCACATTGATCAGGGCTTGAACACTCTCGATAGGCATGGCATTGTATAATGATGCCCTGAATCCGCCAACCGATCGGTGACCTTTGATGCCAATCATACCCCTTTCGGTAGCAAACTCAACGAATTCTTTTTCAAGACTTTCATATTCTGCTTCCATCACAAAGCAAACATTCATCAGCGAACGGTCCTCCTTAAGTGGTACTGTGGTTTTGAACAATGGATTCCGGTCAATTTCGTCATAGAGTAATGCTGCTTTTTGTTTGTTTACTTTTTCCATTTCTGCAACTCCTCCCATATTCTTTAACCACTTGAGAGTTTGCAATGCACTGTAAATAGGCACAACGGGTGGCGTATTAAACATGGACTCCTTGTCAATATGTGTTTTGTAGTTCAGCATGGTAGGGATGGGTCTGTCAAGTTTTCCCACCACATCATTCCTGATGATAACAAAAGTTACACCTGCCGGAGCCAGGTTTTTTTGCGCACCACCATAGATGATGGCGTACTTTGAAACATCGACAGGTCTACTGAAAATATCAGATGACATATCAGCTACCAATGGTACGGGCGAATCAAAATCTTCCCTGATTTCAGTGCCATAAATGGTATTGTTTGTAGTAATATGAAAATAGTCAGCATCTGCCGGTATTGTATAACCTTTTGGGATGTAATTGAAGTTTTTATCTTCAGAGCTGGCGATTACATTTACCTCACCAAAAAACTTACCCTCTTTGATGGCTTTTTTTGACCATTCTCCGGTATTGAGATATGCAGCTTTTTTATTCATGAGGTTATAAGGAACCATACAAAACTGTAAACTGGCACCTCCACCCAAGAACAATATGGAATATCCTTCGGGGATATTGAGCAACTCCTTAAAAAGGGAGGTAGCTTCTTCCACCACTGCAATAAACTGCTTGCTTCTGTGCGAGATCTCCATGAGCGATAATCCCATGCCGTCAAAATCGTGCAATGCCTTTGCAGTGTTTTCGATCGTAAATTGCGGGAGAATAGATGGCCCCGCATAAAAATTATGTTTCTTCATAAACGTTTTGATTTTTTGAGGTTTATAAATGAATATGAATTAATTTAATCTTCATTTAATTTTTAATATGGTTTGATTTATAAAAACAATTTCTGCTGATCACTTTTCGTAGCAAATATACGATAAAAGATCGTATTGTTAATTGTTTCACTAACAAAATCAGTAATTTCGCCGATGATGCCAATCAACAGCTGAATTAAGTCAAGAAAGAACCTTTGAATATATTTAAAATGAATACATTAGAAGAGCGGATACATGCATTTTCAAAGCTTGGTGATGTGCTGAGAGCTATAGCTGGAAAGGAAGAGAAAAAACAGTCCGAACCCATCGATTCAATGATTGTCGAACAGTTTAGAAATAGCATGGATATTGCGGCGGCTCATAACCCATGGTTTATTCCACATTTTATTAATAAGGCAGTAGCTTCTATTTCCGAAATGTTCCATGAGACTCATCTGCGGACGTGGGTACATCACTATCCGGAAATTAAAGATAAACCAAAAGCCAAGACAGTTGGTGCGATAATGGCCGGAAATATTCCTTTGGTTGGCTTTCATGATTTTCTATGTGTGCTGCTTAGTGGCCACAAGTTTTTAGGAAAGTTATCGTCCAATGATCAGGTATTATTGCCAGCAGTGGCAGAAATTTTGAAACATATTGCACCTGATTTTGCTGATTCAATTTATTTTACCAATCATAAGATTACTGGTTTTGATGCTGTAATAGCAACCGGCAGCAACAATTCTGCCCGATATTTCGATTATTATTTCGGGAGATATCCAAATCTGATTCGCAGTCACCGAAATGGAATAGCGGTAATTACAGGTAAGGAAAGCAAGAAAGAACTGAAGGATCTTGCTGATGATGTGTTTATGTATTTTGGACTGGGATGCCGTAATGTTTCAAAAATCTACTTTCCTGAAGGTTATAATCCGGAGCATGTATTTGAAGGTTTTGAAGGATACAGAGATATGATGTTGCAGCATACAAAATATTTTAACAATTATGAATACAACAAGGCCATTATGCTCGTAAATAATGAAGCTTTTTTTGACAATGGATTTGTACTTCTAAAACCTTCCGGCGAGATCGCATCCCCGGTATCAGTGGTGTATTTCGAATATTATAAAAACGAAACCGAATTGCAAAGCAAATTGACTATGCAAGACAATGTCATCCAGTGCATTGTTTCGAACCATTCAGGGGGTTCCAACAGGGTTCCGTTTGGGCATTCACAAAAGCCTCTATTGACTGACTATGCTGATGGAATAGATACAATGAAATGGCTGGTTGATTTATGAACGCATGCATGTTGAAAAAATATTTGTTACTAATAACGCATTGTTTCAGGAAATAATTCTACCTTTGCAGCCCTAAAATAAATGAAATATTGCAATGAAAAAAGACATTCATCCCAAGGATTACAGACTGGTTGTATTTAAAGATATGTCGAACGATTACAGTTTTTTGTCTCGTTCAACAGTTAAGTCAAAGGAAAATATTGTATGGGAAGATGGTAAGGAATACCCACTCGTTAAGCTTGAAATCTCTCATACTTCGCATCCATTTTATACCGGTAAGATGAAATTGGTTGACTCTGCCGGTCGAGTTGATAAATTTAAAACCAAGTACAAGAAGCGTTACGGAGAGGCAAAAAGCTAGCCAAATCAGCTTGGCTGTACAATAGAATACTGCCCTTATCCGTTTGATAGGGGCATTTTTTGTTTCATAACAGTGCGAGTTATTAACAATATATGATCGAAATTGTCCTAATTATACACAATTGTAAAACAAGCGCTTTATTTAGTTATATTTGGCGTATGAACAAACAGTAAGCACAGTTTGATATGAATTACATTCTTTTTGACAGCATTGTCCGATCTAACCTGCTGCCTTTAACATTTACAAGGCCAGTGGCTGATATTAGGTTTGGTATACTCACCATACGCGAGAAATGGGAAAAATATCTGCAAGTTGAAACTTCCTCACTTACGGAAGATTATCTAAGCATGAAGTTCCCACTGGTAAAAGCTGATGAGAATATTCTAATTAATGGTTCAATTTGTCCAAACGACACACTGATCGAAGAGATTGCTAAATTAATGCCCGGCCAAACGCTGGCAAAGGATGATACCATCATTGCCATGTGCCTTACTGCAGAAACACTTGAAAAATTTGGAGATTCTGATGCAGAAGAAACGATCGAGACCAGGTCAGAATTATTTCGAATTGAGAATACCTGGGATATTTTTAACTTGAATGGCACTGCAATACAGCAAGATTTCGACTTGTTGACCAAAGGAAGAAAATCACAGCCCTTGAGTAAATCAAACCGGGTTGTAGATCCTGAAAATATCTTTGTAGAGGAGGGAGCCAAGGTTGAGTTCGCCATATTAAATGCTTCTACAGGACCCATTTACATCGGTAAAGATGCTGAAATTATGGAAGGAAGTAAGGTAAGGGGTCCTTTGGCGCTGTGCAACAACGCTATTCTCAAAATGGATGCGAAAATCTATGGCCCTACTACAATAGGTCCTTTTGCAAAAGTAGGAGGTGAAGTTAACCAGTCTGTCATTCTTGGATACAGCAACAAAGCACACGATGGTTTTTTGGGGCATTCTGTGATTGGCGAATGGTGTAATATCGGGGCTGATTCCAATACCAGCAATTTGAAAAACAGCTATGAAGAAGTAAAGTTGTGGTCTTACACCGAAGACTCTTTTGTACCTACCGGTCTTCAGTTCTGTGGAACCATTATGGGCGACCATTCCAAATGCGGCATCAATACCATGTTGAATACAGGTACTGTTGTTGGTGTGAATGCTAATGTGTATGGGCCCGGTTATCAACGTAACTTTATTCCTTCATTTTCCTGGGGTGGCACCATGGGCTATGTAGATTTTGACCTCAACAAGGCCTATCGAATTGCAGAGGCAGTATTTGCACGTCGTGGCAAATCATTCGATCAGACCGAAAAAGCCATCATAAAAGAGGTCTATAACCTGACACATAAAAACCGTAGAGCCTGATCATCCCTTATGGCATATGAATTGAACCATTAATGATGCCTATGAACATTTATTCGATTCATTGGTTTAATTTTCAGTTCATTGTATGGTCGTTTTATGTATCCTACAAACATGCAGCCCATCAGTAAGGCCTTTTTTGTACATACTAACTGCCATTATGACCGATTAACAAGACAATATGGAAAACTTTATTAATCCCGAAATGTTTCAACTATCAGATATTCTCGATGCTGACGCAGAATTCATACCCTTGCTATCGTCAGAGGACGAAGAAATAATGAATGCCGAAGAAATACCCGGCGAACTGGCCATCCTCCCTTTGCGCAATGCTGTTCTTTTCCCCGGAGTGGTGATTCCGATTACCGTAGGCCGTGATAAATCAATCCGATTGGTAAAGGATGCTTACCGAAAAGAAAAGATAATAGGTGTTATAGCTCAAAAAGACCCCTCAGTTGAAGACCCGCAAATAACAGATCTTCATTCAGTTGGTACAGTGGCTCATATCCTCAAAACACTTCAAATGCCCGATGGTAACACCACTGTTATTATACAAGGTAAAAAGAGATTTGAGCTGGTCGAAATGGTGCAAGATCAGCCGTATATCCGAGCACGTGTTAAGCCTTATGATAAAAATTTGGAAATACCAGATAATGAATCGTTTCATGCACTGATACAATCAATCAAAGATTTGTCAATCCAAATTATAGACAAATCACCCAATATTCCTTCCGAAGCCTCATTTGCAATTAAGAATATCGAAAGCCCTGTATTTCTCGTGAATTTTGTATCGAGCAACCTGAATATCAGTAATCCAGAAAAACAAAAACTGCTTGAGGTTACGGATATGCTTAAACGTGCCAATAAGGTTCTTGAAGCACTAACCAAGGAGCTGCAAATGCTCGACCTGAAAAACCAAATTCAAAGCAAAGTTAAAGTTGATCTTGACAAACAACAGAGGGATTATTTTCTCAATCAACAACTTAAGACCATACAGGAAGAGTTGGGTGGTTCACCTCATGAATTGGAAATTAAAGAACTCAAAGATAAAGCCAAGAAAAAGAAATGGTCAAAAACGGTGGGGGAGGTGTTTGACCGTGAGATGACAAAACTTCAAAGAATGAACCCATCTGCGGCTGAGTATTCGATTCAGATGAACTATCTCGAATATTTTGTTGAACTACCATGGAATCATTACAGTAAAGATAATTTTGACCTGAAGAATGCACAAAAAATATTGGATGATGATCACTTTGGCCTTGAGAAAGTGAAGGAGCGTATTATTGAGCACCTGGCTGTTTATAAGCTAAAACAAGACATGAAATCGCCAATATTGTGCTTTGTGGGCCCTCCGGGAGTTGGTAAAACATCATTGGGCAAATCTATTGCAAGAGCATTGACACGTAAATATATACGCATGTCTCTGGGTGGATTGCGTGATGAAGCTGAGCTTCGAGGACATCGAAAAACCTATATTGGCGCCATGCCTGGCAGAATCATTCAGAATTTGAAGAAAGTGAAAACTGCCAACCCGGTATTCGTTCTTGATGAAATTGATAAAGTAAGTGGCAATACCATTAGCGGTGATCCTCAAGCAGCCTTGCTTGAAATACTTGATCCGGAGCAAAACCATAGCTTTTATGATAATTTCATGGAGATTGATTTCGATCTTTCCAAAGTTATGTTTATTGCCACAGCCAACACATTAAGTACGATACATCCTGCCCTCAGGGACCGGATGGAGGTGATCCACCTGAGTGGTTACCTGGTTGAAGAAAAAATAGAAATATCACGTAAACATTTGATTCCTAAACAACTTAGTGAGCATGGTGTAAAAAGTTCAGAGGTCAGGTTTAGTAAAAAAACGCTGGAACAGATCATTGAAAACTACACACGCGAAGCCGGTGTTCGCTCGCTCGAACGACAAATTGCCCGCATCATCAGGCACAAGGCTCGCTTTATTGCTATGACTGAACCATATTCCATAAAAGTGCAATCGGATGAATTGGATAAAATTTTGGGCGTCAGAATATTTCAGAAAGAAATTGCCTTAAAAAATGAAGTCCCTGGTGTGGCAACGGGATTAGCTTGGACACCCTATGGAGGTGATATCTTATTCATCGAAGTCAGCTTGAGTTATGGTAAAGGTGATCTCAAACTAACTGGGAACCTTGGAGATGTCATGAAAGAGTCTGCCACTATTGCACTCGAATACCTCAGGGCCAACTCCTCTACTTTAAATATTGATCCGAAAGACTTCAGCCTGTGGAATGTACATGTACACGTACCCGAAGGAGCAACTCCAAAGGACGGACCTTCAGCCGGTATAACCATGTTCACTGCCCTTGCCTCGGCCTTTACCCAGCGAAAGGTCAAAAGCAAGCTAGCCATGACAGGCGAAATAACGCTGAGAGGTAAAGTATTACCCGTAGGTGGAATCAAGGAGAAACTACTCGCCGCCAAGCGTGGCAAGATCACGGATATCATCTTGTCAGTCGAAAATGAGAAGGATATTGCTGAGATAAAATCGGATTATATCCAAGGGCTCAATCTGCATTTTGTTGACAATATGTCGGAAGTAATCAATCTTGCCCTCCATAAGGAAAAAGTTAAAAATCCGCTGCAAATCAGCCGCAATTCATGAAAAATATATTAATTATTCATGGACATCCTGTCCGTGAAACTTTTATCGACTGCTTAAAGGATACTTACAAAACTGCTGCCGAAGAGGCTGGTGCTCAGGTGCGTGAATTGGTGCTTCGCGATCTCAACTTTGAAATTAATTTTAGGGAAGGTTATCGTGGCAGCCAACAACTGGAAAAAGACCTGGTTGAAGCGCAGAAAGACATCCTTTGGTCTGATCACCTTGTTTTTCTTTATCCAAATTGGTGGACGACATACCCGGCTTTACTCAAGGGTTTTATTGACCGGACTTTTTTACCGGGTTTTGCATTTAAATATAAGAAACGCAGGCCAACACCTGATAAATTATTGTTGGGACGTACTGCCCGACTAATAGTTACGATGGACACGCCGGTATGGTACTACTACCTGGTTCAAAAAGCACCTGGTCATCATTCCATGCGAAAGGGAATTCTTGAATATTGTGGTATTGAACCTGTACGGATCACCTCATTGGGTCCAATGCGTAAATCAACTGAAAAACAGCGTATTAAATGGATTCATCTTATGAGGAAGATTGGAAAAAAGATGATTTGAATCCCTTATGCAATTTTATTATTGCATCTAGCTTAGCAGGATTTTGCTGATTGATCAATCGGCTTTTTAGTTAATTTAGCTGATCCTAGAGGACACCGCTGATGAAAGCCAAAATTCTGAATGCAAATATCGCAAGCCTTTTTTTGATCTTATCGATCGTGCTCTTGTTTGCAAGTTGTTCCAGCGACTATCTTGATGATGAAGAGTTTAAAATATTTCGATACAATGAATCGGCTGGAATATCCACGCTTGATCCCGCTTTTGCAAAAGACTTGCCTCATATCTGGGCATGTAACCAGTTATTCAATGGATTGGTTACACTCGATGACCAGTTGAAAGTCATACCAGCTATTGCAAAGGACTGGACGATTGACAGCACAGGTACCATTTATACATTTTTTTTACGCGATGATGTATTTTTTCACCGGAGTGATGCATTTGAAGAGGGTACCAGAACCGTTGTGGCAGCTGATTTTTTATATAGTTTCAACCGGATACTCAGCCCCGGGTTGTCATCTCCTGGTACATGGATTTTTAACCAGGTTGCACAGCACCAGGGTCAATATGGATTTAAGGCACTAAATGACACCACTTTTCAGATTGAACTTTCATCGCCTTTTCCTGCCTTTCTCGGGGTGCTTGCCATGACTTATGCCTCAGTGATTCCAAAGGAGGCAATAGAATATTACGGTCCCGATTTTCGAAACCACCCTATTGGAACAGGCCCCTTCCATTTTCAGTACTGGAAGGAAGGGGTGAAGTTGGTTTTCAGGAGAAATGATAATTATTTTGAGACCGACAATGGCAATAGGCTGCCCTATCTTGATGCTGTTTCCATCAGTTTTCTTATAGACCGGCAAACCGCTTTCATGGAGTTTATCAAGGAAAGCCTTGATTTCATGTCGGGTATTGATTCGAGATATAAGGATGAGCTGCTAACACGCGATGGCCAGCTCAGACAAAAATATGCTGATAAAATTTCACTGATACGTCAGCCTTATCTGAATACAGAATATATTGGCATTTTTATTAATAGTAAGAAGTCAGATTCATCGGCCAATCCGCTTCACCACAAAAAGCTCAGACAGGCCATTAATTATGCTATTGATAGAGACCGCATGCTTCGATTTTTGCGCAATGGTATAGGGAAACCTGGATTATCGGGTATGATACCATATGGTATGCCCGGGTATGACACATCGGCAATTATAGGATACCATTATAATCCACAAAAAGCCAGGTTATTATTAGCTGAAGTTGGGATCAAAAGGCCACAAATTACGGTTACTACTACAGCAGATTATGTTGATATTATTAAGTTTGTTCAATCGCAATTGAATGAGGTTGGATTTGATGCCCGTGTTGAGGTAAGTCCTGCTGCAACCATGCGTGAAATGCGTGCACAGGGACGCCTGCCAATGTTTAGGGCATCGTGGGTTGCTGATTATCCTGACGCAGAAAACTACCTTTCACTTTTTTATGGCCCCAATTTATCACCTGCAGGACCAAATTATACACACTTCAGCCATAATACTTTTGACAGTTTGTATCTCAGTGCAATGTCAGAAACAGATGATCAAAAGCGTTTCAGTCTGTATCATCAAATGGATCGCATGGTGATGGAAGAATCACCGGTGGTGGTACTTTATTATGACGAGGTTTTAAGGTTTGTAAATAAAAGGATAAACGGACTTGGTGGTAATCCTGTGAACATGCTTGATCTTAAAAGGGTTAGAATAGATTAAAGTATGAAAATCGGTGTGAAATAGTATTTGAACCGGGTACATTGTTTGTGCAGCTTACCATTAAATCAAGCATGCAAGGCAAGAATCTCACTACCTTTGCATGCTGTCAAAAAGGAAGGAAGACCTATGTTTAGAATAGTATGTTTCGGGCCGGGGCCTCAGTTCAAAGGTGGCATTGCTAATTATAATACTTCATTGGCTAAAGCTTTTGACAGGTTACCTGATACCGAAGTTCATATTGTGTCATGGATCCAACAATACCCTGCGATAATCCCACGTGATTTCATCGATCGGAAAAGCAGAAAGGATCAATTGCAAGGCACTGATATCAAAGTTCACTACGTTACCAACTATAACAATATTCTGAGTTGGCAGAAAACAGTAAAACTAATCAGGTCTATAGAGCCCAACCTGGTAATCTTTCAATGGGCAATTGCTATTCAGGGCCTACCAATGGGATACATTGCCAAAAGATTATCTAAGCATCCAAACATTAAGGTGGTATTCGACCTTCACTTTGTCATTCAGAAAGAAGGTAGCAGGCTCGACAATAGTTTCACCAGGATGGGAATTAAGCATGCAGATGCTTATGTGGTGCATGCAAACCAGACCGCCACCGAACTGCATCAACTTTTTCCTGACAGACTCTTTCATGTGATAGAAAAAGATGTGGCCACTAGAGAAAATGTGATAAATATCCTGAAGTTATACCATCCGGTATATGACATGTTCAGCCCTGATCCAGCATTTGATGTGGAAGCTGTTAAGAAAGAAATGGGCTTAAAAAAGCATGTTTTCCTGTTTTTTGGTTTCATTCGCAAATACAAAGGACTGCATAATGCCATAGCTGCTTTTGCCAAAGTGGCAAAAACCCGTAATGACGTGAGTTTACTTATCGTTGGCGAATCCTTTTGGAACACCTTAGACCAAACCAAGTTTGTTACCAGGATAAAAAACAATCTCTTTGGAGTTGCCAAAAGCATATTTTTGCGCAGGCAGGATGATGAACGCAATTATAACCCTTTGGCACTTATCGAAACACATCAGATTCAGGATGCGGTTTATGTTATGAATGACTTTGTCCCCAACGAAGAAGTACATAAATATTTCCAGGTCAGCGACAATCTTTTGTTGTTCTATTTGCATGCAACCCCTTCAGGAGTGGAGTCGATTGGATATAATTTTAGTTTACCCATGCTTGCAACAGCAGTTGGGCATTTTCCCGAAACCATAAAAGATGGGTATAACGGCTACCTGGCTAAGCCCGGAGATATAGAAGATATGGCTTCCGCAATGCAAAAAGCAATTGATCGGCCCATACCCAGGCAACATATCCAACTTACATCCAGGGATATGAGTTGGTCTAATTATTCAGAAGCAATTATGAAATTGATTATGCGATAGTGACGGCTATATTTGGCTTTGCTGTTTGTTTCTGAAAATAGCTTCAGGCAGTTCGTTGGGAATTACCTGAAATCGTCCTCAAAATCATCAAATGCTTCAAGGTCGTCATCATCAAAACCAAGATCCTCATCCTCCCAGTCAAAATTATCAGCATCGATTTCTTCTTCAAATTCATCGACCTCCTCAGCATCTTCATAAAATGAGTCCAAAATGTCATCATCCTGATCGTCATCAAGCGAAAGATTCACTTTGTTGCTAATCGATTTCAGCTCTTTGAGAACCGAGGGTGACACATAAAACTCATCAATATTGTTAAGACAAAAATCAATATACTTCGGATCTTTCTCGAAAACTTCCTTTATGGTCTTTCCCTCATATTTACCAAAAGTAAATTCTGTATCTATATCGTAGAACTTCATTGCTACTGATTTTTGGGTTATTTAATTCTGCGGTAAAACAAAAATACAAACTCCTTTTGATCAACAATATTATTTTGTAAAAAATGACAGGCCAAAATAATAAATATGGCTATACGCTGAAAAAGTTTAGCCTGGAAACTTGTCAGCTTGTGATTTACATCGGGATTAATTGTCAGGATTCTCTGGTTCAATACGCAAAAGATGGATATTTCAAGTCTTGAATTTCAATTTACAAGAAAAATCTTCTGGATCATATGTCACATTAAAATTAACTGTCAAATGATCAAGTGAACCAAGAATAGTTATTGTATTCAGGTATGGTTTATCATAACCCGGAATAAAATCATCATAGGTGAATCGTTTTTTTTGTAGAAAAAGAAATCTTATTCCTTATTTTCGCTAAAGGAATATGCCAGAAAAGGACAAATCAACAATGTTTACACGTTTTATATCCTGGCGGGTACGTCATGTCTCCGACAAGGTATTCATGATTGCTTTGAGCGTTGTGATTGGCGTATGTGCAGGGTTTGCTGCTTATATACTTAAGATCAGTGTGTTTCTTGTTAAGCAACTGGTAACAGGTAGGTTTAGTTTTGATGAGCTAAATTTTTTAGTGCTATTTGTGCCGGTATTGGGAATCTTACTCACGGTGCTTTTTCTGAGGTATGTTATTCGTGATGAAACAAGGCACGGAATACCAACAATACTTTACACCATTGCCCGTCTCGAAGGACGGATGAAGCCTCATAAATCGTTTTCCAGCATAATAGGTGGGTCACTTACAACAGGTTTTGGAGGTTCAGCAGGGCTGGAGTCACCTATTATTTCAACCGGTGCTTCGTTAGGATCGGGTATTGCTGAAAAATTCCGTCTGGATTTTAAGTTCAAGACATTGTTGATCGGTTGTGGTTCGGCCGGGGCTATGGCCTCCATATTTACCACACCTATAGCTGCCGTAGTGTTTAGTCTTGAGGTGCTTATGCTTGATCTTACACTTGCATCAATTATACCACTGCTGATAGCCTCTGTAACCGGGGCAATCACCACTAAAATATTGCTTGCCGAACAACTACTTGTAAACTTTAAAGTCACAGAGCCATTTCTGCTAACGGACATTTTTTATTTCATTATTCTTGGTTTTATCTGTGGGTTCATTTCATTATATTTTACGCGCATGCACAAATACGTTCACCGTAAGGTTGAAGGTATTTCGAGTACCTACATGAGAATTTTAATTGGAGGTGGTATTCTTAGTTTGCTGATTTTTATTTTTCCGCCACTTTACGGTGAAGGTTATGATATGATTCGCCAAATCATGGCCGGACAGGCTGAAAACATGCTTGACTATAGCTTTCTCGTATATTTTAAAGACAGTATATGGGTGTTTCTTGGTTTCATTATCCTGCTAATAATCTTCAAAGTTATTGCAACAGCTCTGACCACCTCCTCAGGTGGCATAGGTGGAATATTTGGACCTGCGGCTGTTACTGGAGGATTGTTGGGTTTTTCGTTTGCACGATTTATCAATGACCTTGCTATTTTAAAGCCGCTTCACGAAAGTAACTTCACACTTGTTGGTATGGCAGCCGTATTGGGAGGTGTTTTGCATGCACCCCTAACAGCAATTTTTCTTGTTGCAGAAATGTCGAATGGTTATGAGCTTATTGTTCCATTGATGCTGGCAACTTCCTTGGCTTACCTCACCGTTAAGGCTTTTGAACCCCATTCGTTATTCACTTTTGACCTGGCCAGCAAAGGCGACCTGTTAACGCATCACAAAGATAGAGCAGTTTTAAGCACGCTTAATATCAATAATTTAATAGAGAAAGATGTGCTGTCAATTAATATAGATGCCAAGTTGTGTGACCTGATCAAATTGGTGGAGCGTTCGTCAAGAAACCTGTTTGCTGTTGTGGATGATGATGATTTACTAATAGGAATAATTACCCTTGACAACATAAGAAAAGACATGTTCAATAATGAAAACCATAATAAACCAATCTCCAAATATATGATCCATTTGATGGATGATGAAAAAGCCTTTTTAAATGAATCTGCCAAAACTGTAGTTGAGAAATTTAACCGTACAGGAAACTATAATATGGTGGTAGTGGACCGGGGAAAGTTTGTTGGCTGCCTTTCGCGTGCCAATATTTTCAATGCTTACCGCAAGCAACTGCTCGATTTTACCGTTGATGATGAATAAGTGCTGAATGCCATCCCCAAAACACATATTTTCCCTAATTTCGTGCCGGTAAAACTCAAAGCAGCTCGAGAGAATCTAATAGATGAAAATAAGCCATTAATGGAACAGCAAAAAAAGTCATTACTTGAAAGGTTCATTTTGTGGCGTATAAACAAGATACCTGACAGGCAATATATTTTAGTGCTTGCAGTAGTTGTTGGCTTCCTGGGGGGTATTGCTGCTGTAATTCTTAAGAAAAGTACTCATTTAATTACCCACCTGCTTACAAGTGGCTTTGCAAGCCAGTATGAGAACTATTTTTATTTTTTATATCCGGCTATGGGGATATTAATCGTAATCCTGTTTGTCCGTTTTATAATACGGGAGGACTTAGGCCATGGTATCCCTGGTGTATTATTTGCCATTTCCCGCAAAAATGGCATCATAAAAAAGCATAATTCGTTTTCAGCAATAATCACCAGCGCTTTCACCGTAGGTTTTGGAGGATCTGTTGGACTTGAGGGACCAACAGTATCTACAGGAGCAGCAATTGGTTCAAACCTGGGTCAGCTGTTGCGCCTTAACTTTAAGCAAATCATTTTAATGATCAGCCTGGCCAGTGCTGCAGCAATGGCTGCTATTTTTCAATCTCCTATCGCGGCTATAGTATTTGCCATCGAGGTAATCATGATCGATCTTACTATGGCAGCATTACTTCCATTGCTAATTGCATCATTAACAGCTGTTTTCACTTCATACTTTATGATGGGACAAGCTGTGATGTATCCTGTGGCCCTTCATGAGCCATTTGTGATCTCAAACACACCCTATTACCTGGCTCTGGCTGTTCTGGCAGGTTTGCTTTCAGTGTATTTTACAAAAGTTTACATTGCGACCGAAGGGGTCTTCAAAAAGATAGGTGCATCATGGAAGCGGTTTCTGACAGGAAGTGCCATATTAGGCTTACTTATATTTTTGTTTCCGTCACTTTACGGTGAAGGCTACGAGGTTGTAAACCGCAGTTTAAGTGGTGATTACAGTGATCTTTTTAACAATAGTATTTTTTATCCGTTCAAAGATATCAGCTGGGTGATTTTTATTTTATTCATAGCTGTGATCTTAATTAAAGCATTCGCAGCCTCGGTAACTTTTGGAGCCGGTGGAGTAGGGGGTATATTTGCTCCAGCCTTATTCATGGGAGCTTTTTTAGGATTGTTTTTTGCAGTTTTTATTAATCATTATGGACTTGGTGATATCAGCCCTCCCAAGTTTGCCATGGTGGGCATGGCCGGGATGATAGCAGGTATCTTGCATGCACCTCTCACCGGAATTTTTCTTATTGCAGAAATAACGCAGGGGTATGAGCTGTTTGTTCCCCTTATGATGGTATCAACAATTTCATTTGCAACAACAAAGGTGTTTATAACCAATTCAGTTTATACACATCAGCTTGCCCAGCGTGGAGAATTGCTTACGCATCACAAAGACCG
>CALAZZ010000259.1 GCA_937926515.1 uncultured Bacteroidales bacterium
TTTTTCATTTAAGATATCAACATTTTTATTAACAAATCAAACCGCACAACACGTTGGTTTTAATTAATTTATACAGCAAATATACACATTCTATCAACATGTATTAACATTATTTTGTTGATATTTATCACTTTTTGGGTTGATATTTATCACCATAAAAAAAGCCCCCCATCGACCAACAGGGAGCTACATTTCAACCAACCAAAAACATGAAACCTATGAAAAAATTTACAAGGGTCAAATATAATCAATCCACAAGCGAAAAGCAAGTAAATTGACATATATCATAATATAGTGATCTATATCACTATTTACGAAGCGCGAATATCGAAGCGGCAATATGAAGCATCGCCTCAAATAGCTCCTCAATAGTGGCTTCCAAGTCGTCATTCTTCAAATCAAACTCTGCACGGAAGTACTCAATCAGATCGGCCTTCTCGTCCTGGTTCAAGTCAAGAAATTCCTGTTTGATCGTTTTGACATCCTTCACAGCGTTCCAGAATCGCACTGAAGCAACTGCCAGTTGAGCGCCCTCGATGATGTTAATTTTACCGTCTTCGAGTGATTTTTCAAGTGTAGTGGCCAGTCTGAACACACCGTCCAGCGCTTTTTTCAGGCCATCAATTCCATAATTAGGCATAATAATTAGATTTAAGTGAAACAAAAAAGAATGATTTATTTAGGTTTATTGTTAATCTTATCAATGGCTTTGTTAACGGCCTTAGCGTCATCCATTGTTGTCAGCTTCCCACTCAGCGCAATTGCAAATCCGGCAGCCGGTATGCTCCATGCAGGTATTGAAAGCCCAAATGTTGGTAGTGCCAGCGCCACCGATCCCACCACGCCAATCACCATTCCTACATCGGTTGCGATCCTTGCGGCTTTTGGCGAATGAGATGTCCAGCGTTTGACCAAAGTGCCTACTATTTTAGCAAGTCTTTCCATAATTTTATGAGTGCTTTGAGTTTAAGTTTCAGCGTGAAAATACGCGGTGCATGGACCTTGTGATTGCCGATTTTAGGGAGCTTGTCCAGTGCGGGATCACACAGGCCGCTACGAACATCGGGAAGTAGATCAGTTGAATCCTCATCCACCTCACTAATTTTCTTTTTAAGTTTTTCATAGGCTTTATCTAATTCAAAGTCAAATTGTTTCTTGTATTTTTCAAGTTCAATAGTTGCATACAAACTTTCATACCACATCTTATCATACAACTCATCCAGTTTCAAGAACGCGCGCCATATAGCCATAATAGACTTAATACTTAACAGGTAGCCGAAAACCGCACCAGTAGCAAAAAACAGAAGTAATATCAGTAAGTCCATTGCGCCCTCCATCCTCTTAGATCGAAGTGAATGAATCCAAGTCTGGTTTCAGTTGGTTCGCTTATAGCGAATCCCCCTATGTGATAAACCGAGTAATGCTCGTATATTGCTTCCATTATCTCAACCGCCAACTCCCTGCTTATATTACCGGGAACCACGTCCATAGCCGCAATGGTGTGCTGAGAATTGCCTGAACGTCCCTGCTTCCACTCCCACTGCTTGCACCTAAAACCACTATTCACGATCAACGTTATCGGTTTGTCCGGGTCAAGGTCGCTAACAAAACTATCATTCACCCAAGCCCTTACATCCTCCATATATTCACATAACTCCACGAATGCCGGCTCGTTAAACTCACCTTCAAACCACTTCCAGTTCCACCGGATGGCCGTTGGATGCAGCGCCTTCCCCTCAATGATCTCATAGAGGGTGAAGTGTTCAGATAGTTTTTTGTTGGCTACTTTTCTCATCGCTGATAGACTTTCACATTTCGGAATAGGGTAACACTGTCCTCAATCTGATATTGAGGCTGGCAGCCTGAGTTGATATGCACGAACATCGGAAGCTCAAGTGCTTTGAGTATAGCCTTATCGGTTAGCACACGCACCAGGTAGCCATGATACCACCATTCTATTCTATCCGGCTCCCATATCACACCTACATGGAAGAATTTATTTTTAATGGCAGCAGGCGGCATGGGGTGATCCTTCGCACCAAGCTTCTTATACTCCCCGCTTTCAGTTTCGTAATGGACGTTGGATTGCATTTTTCGGTAATCCTTGTAGTTGTCGCTCCGGCTGTATGCTTCGGTGAAGTCAATCTCACATGGCCACTTATCTTTGGCTGTTGCCCAAAATGCTGGCCATTGACCGGCCTTTTCCGGCAATAGCATTTCGCACTCAAAATAGCCGTACAGGTATGTTTGTTTAGATTCGATAACAGCCTTAGCGTAAGGGTATAAATGAGCCTGATATGTTTTAGGCAGTCTTTTTAGCGCCAACTCAAACAGGTCATCCTTAATACTTATACAGTCGTTGTTGTGGTATTGCCAGTCTTCCTCTGGATGTATGGGCAGGTATGTGCCATCGTCCTTGTGATACCAGTGAAATCCGTAATTTACGTTGGTAACACTAAGGGTTTCCTTAAGCTTATAGCCGGATAGATCCGGTCCCGCACCACGTCCGGTAATGTTGCGCCACCTGCGCCACCACGCTTGTATGTTGAGCCAAATGTCTATCATTGCCGGTTAATCCTATCGAGTTTATTATTTAACTCCCGAAGCATTACCTTCATCTCGTCAACCTCGCGGATGTAGTCTGCCTTGTCGATCTTTGAATCTTTCAACTCTTGATACATTGATTCACTCTTTGTCTGCTTTTTTTCGAGCGCACGTTGTCCTGAATGAAGCGAATCAATAGCGCTGTTCGTGTTGAAGTAGAAACCCACTGAGGTGCCGACAACAGTAACTACGCCTATTACTATGAATATTATTATTTGTTTTTTAAACTCGGCAATAAATTCCCTTTCATGTTCGCTCATAATTAACATTGTTATTTGGTGATTTATTAGTTTTCTAAGTCCAGTTTCCAATTTTGTCATACTTGCAATAAAAGAAAAAATTACCCCCGTAATTGGTTATAATTGATATTTCAACAATGCACATTTTTCCACTTGGCACACTCGTAAGCCTATCCCCATCTTTCCATGTTGTAATAGGGATTTCAGTCCCAATGTGATTAAACTGAACGGTACGAGCGCCCCCATTGGCTTCTATTAGGATGTACATTTTATCCCATATAAAATTGAGATTAGAAGTAAGTAGTATGCTAAAAGTAGTCGTACCAGCGTTTGACAGCCTGTAACTCACCAACTTGTTATGTGACAATGTGACCTCAATGGTAGGGCTTGCCTCCTTAACGTCAATTGCAGGAAGCACACGCTCTATATGTGCGTTATTAAGGTCTGCATCTATGAAACCATGCGAACTAATTTTGTACTCAAGATTATACTTCGTTGTGCTCATTTATTGAAGTGTTTTCATATTTAAACTCCTGCGGCAATTTCGCTTACCTCACCACCTTACGCAACCCGACTGGCAACCCACTAACTTGCTTCGCTGTCAAATCCATCTCAACACTAACCTTTTTGCCTTTTTTTGCTATTGCTGCCTGTGCCACTGGGTTCTTTTTTGTTCTCTTAGCAATAGCGTTAACCAACATCATTAACTTGCGCTCTGATGCTTCTTTGCGCTGATCTGCACCGTCCATGTTAGGCAGTGAATCAGGAATCTCAATTTCTATTTTCTTTTTCATTGTTGTTATGAGTTATAATTAACTACTACTGTTGCATCATCATTATCCATGTACTTCAATCTTACCGCGCCATCCAGCCTGCTGTATATCTCACAGTTGTAATTCAGAAATACATGAGTTGCAGTCGTGAAATCCAAAGGCGTGCCAGATGTTCCTTGTACGCCATCACGGATGAGGTTGTGGCGGAACTGGGTGCTGCCTGTTTTGTTAGGCGTTATAAGGTATCTGATATTGTTTTGAGCTGTATTGTACTGGAAGTACGACCCTATGGAGTTGTTGCGGAAGTACGACCCTATGGAGTTGTTGTG
>CALAZZ010000260.1 GCA_937926515.1 uncultured Bacteroidales bacterium
ATGCCTGGGGCAACCGAAGAAACCCGGCTACCTGGCGCGCCTTCACCGGCACGCCTCCCCCGCCCATGTTTGACCGGGGCTTCACCGGGCATGAGCATTTGTATGGTTTCCAGCTCATTAATATGAATGGACGTATGTACGACCCCGTGGTTTCGCGCATGCTCTCGCCCGACAATTTCATCCAGGCACCTGATTTTAGCCAGAGTTTTAACAGGTATAGCTATGTGTTTAACAATCCATTGAAATATACTGATCCAAGCGGCGAAATAGCACTGTTTGCATTCGTGAGAATGACAATTTATCCTTTTATGGTAGGTACAGATTACATTGCTAATATTGTAAATGGAGTTGATGATCCATGGGGTCAGGCAAAAAGTAATGCCAGTGCAAGTTATCAGGGCATGAATAATTCCTTACAGTTTACGGTATACCAGAATGATAACAGTATGCTTACAGTCGGTATCAGTCCTTTCGATTTAGGAGTTTCTGCAAACTATATCCGCACAGATGGTGCATTGTCATCTAATGTTTCTGGGGGTATTGGCCTTTCAGGCCCATTCTTTAACGCTGGCTTGAGCCTAACTGTATTTGATGATTGGAAATTGAGTGCCGGAGCAGGGATGGGCTCAAAAAGTTTTGGTGTAGGCGGTAGTATTACATATCGTGAATATGGACTTGGCTACTATCAGACCAATGTTTCCGGTGAATATGCACAAAAACTTGGCGGTGTTAATATCATAGGTAAAAACTTTAATTTTCGTTTAGAAAATGACTTTTTTGCCTGGCAGCGTGAAGACCGTTTTCGGACTGCTGCTGGTGAATTGACCATTGGAGACTATTCGCTTGGTTTTTCTGTTTTTACTAATGATCCAAAAGGTGAGGGACAACAAACTGATCCATACGGAGAAAGTCGCACTTTTGGACGCAACAAGCGACCAGGTTACAGTGCGTGGGAAGATGGACGGGTTTTATTTAGTCCGGCATGGATTGGGATGAGAAGTGGAAATTTCATGCATAGAGCTGGTTATAGTCATAGGATTGTACAAGATATAACACAAAACTGGCTCCATCAAAGTTCAATTTTTTCTTTTGGCAATCAAAACTATTATTTGAATTATGATTATCATCGGACTGGGACTGCGAGTTATAGTGGTCATTATAATCCATACCTTTTATTTTATTAGAATGAGTAAATCTTATTTGATTATAATCTGTATTTTCCTTTCCGCCTGCGGTATCAAACCTATTTCTCAACTGGTGCGAAATGATTTTACACTTCGGTTTGAAGGCAGGAATACAGAGTTAACCGAAAAGATCAGAATTGATGGTTATTATGTGACGAAAGTTCAATCAACAAGCAATAAGACACTTGATATGAATATGATACTCTTTAAGGATGGAACTTTCGCTAAAAGTTTCTATATCCCTAAAACTACCGAGAATGATACAAGGACTTTTTTTGGAGAAAATTTTCACAATGAAGCATCTTACTGGGGCATATACCAACTAAATGGCGATACAATCATAACACAATATATCAGTCGTACCAGTTGGATGGCTCCCTGGGATTCTAGAGAAGAATGGTTTTTTATAATTGATTCGATATCCCTTCAATCCATTTTTGCAAAGCCAATTGGCTTTGAAGTATCACAAGAATTATTGGAATCGCGCTGGCATAACAGAGATAGATTTAGTCCTTCGCTTTTTGTACCTACTGATACCTTACCCCCATCAGACAACTGGCTGAAAGAAGAAAAGTGGCTATGGCGTAATGAGAAGGACTGGGAGGAGTATATGAAGAGGAAAAGGGTACATCGGAAATAGGGCACAACCCCGCTACCGCACGATTGCATCGTGTGGTAACGAAGAAAATAATTTGCTATATTTATTCCATGAGCCGAAACTACAAATTTCATAACCCAGAAGGGGTTTTCTTCGTAAGTTTTGCAGTGGTTGAGTGGATTGATGTTTTTACGAGGAATGAATACAAAGATATTGTCATTGAAGCTCTACGTTTTTGTCAGCAAAACAAAGGGATGGAAATTTTTGCGTGGTGTATCATGACAAACCATGTTCATTTAATATTTAGAAGTTCAGAGGGCCGGAAGCCTGAGTTGTTATTAGGAGATTTTAAGCGATATACCAGCAAAAAGATTGTTCAGGCAATAAGGGACAATCCGGCAGAAAGTAGGAGAGACTGGTTGTTGGAGCAATTTAAAAAAGCAGCAGATCGATCAACCAATGTTACAAACTTTCAGTTTTGGAGGCATGATAATATGCCGATTGAACTTTGGAGCAACAAAGTGATAGAGGAAAAGTTGAACTACGTTCATTATAATCCTGTAGTAGAAGGGCTTGTATTCAGACCTGAAGATTATGTTTACAGCAGTGCCATAGATTATAGCGGAGAAAAAGGAATGTTGGATGGTGTTATTGTTATTAAATAAGGCCACGCGAAAGGATTCGCGCGGCAGCGGGGGTAGTCTTGCCAGTTTTGATGCCTGGGGAAACCGGCGTAATCCTGAAACATGGCAACCATACACTACTACCCCGCCTTCATTACTTTTCGACCGCGGTTTTACCGGCCATGAACACGCTCTTGATGAAAGAGAAAATGGGAACTATTGGGGCTTACAGCCAGGAGAAGCAGGCGGACAGCCTATAACAACTACTGCAGATTTAAATCTGGATTACGTGACAAATGCAGCAATAAGTGATGGCAGAATAAAGAACCCAACTTTACTTAATAAGCTAGGTTTTGGAAAAAGAGGTTATTATTCTGTTTATTTAGTAAGTGCCGATGGAGTTGATTACCATTGGTATCGTCAGGATAAAGGAGGAATGTGGTCTCATAAACCTGGAATCACACCCGTTGTAAATGTAGATGCATCAGGTCGGTTTATATCAAATCCAGTTAGAGCTAATCACGGAATTTATAATAACGGAGGAATTTTATTATGGGTAAAACGAAGATAATGTTAAAGTATTTACTGGTTTCATTATTAATATTGTCAAAAATGAACTCCTATTCTCAAGAATTGTTCACTAAAGAATTAATATGGGCAAGTCAAGATTCTATTGAAACTTTAATCTTTCAAGACAAGAATCAGATAAACGAATGGGGGAAAACCCAACTTCCTTTTTCTTCTGTATCTTCGAAAGACTTTTCATCGAATGGGATAAATATTAATGTTGTTTTAGTTTCTGGTTGTTCTGGGTTACCTTGTTGGAATATTTACGTTTTCACGGAAAAAAAAGGGGCTTGGTATTTGATTGCAAAAACAAATGCAAGATTAAAAGAACAATTAATGTTAGATGTTGATAGTAAGCATGAAAAAATAATATTTAAGACAAAATCCAGTCAGATTGGCGAATTGTTATTTGAAGCATTGGCATTAAAACATGATAAAACAGAATAATAAAATGCCTCGGGAAACCGGGGCTTTTTTATGGGATTAACTTTATAAGTTCCAGAATTTCTTTATCGGGAAGGTTTTCAATGTCCCCTCGCTGGCGCCGATTTGCAATCGGTGCCCGCAGAATACCAAACTATTTCGTTCATAAGATTTTGGTTGCATGTGGTATGTTTGTTTCATAATCAGTTGAACAGCATATTCATTAATTGATTAATTTTGATACATGAGTCGAAAGCATGAAACTAAATCAGAAAGCAAATTGTAAGGGCACCGATTGCAAATCGGCGCCAGCGGGGGGCTAACGCATGAATCTGCAAATAGCAGGAGGAACTTGATGCAACAAGGCGGCTTTGGTAAAACAATCACCCCTGAGCAAAGATCTATCATGATAAGAAAGCATAACTCTATAAACAAAGGAGTTAATGCTACTTTTAATAGAATGCAACCTTATCAATACATTCATTACTTCAATGAAGAAAATAGAAGATATGAAAAAGCTCACATTAATAGAGTTGGTTTAAAAATAAAATAGATCTTAATGAAAAAGAAATCTCTTATTTTAATTTCTATCGTCTTAAGCATTTTCTTGTTTCTCTTTTTTATAGCACCAGTCAATTGCAATATTTATGTTGGAAGCACAAGTATATCTGGTGGAGTTGATGCAACAATTAGTTTAAACAACAAGATAATATTTGATGATACATTATATTACGTACCATATGGATATAGAAACATCAATGTCAATATTAGGCAGGGATTCAATAAAATCTCTATTAGTTCTAACAAGGCTAATTTTCACAAGGAGGAAATTATATTTTTTTTCCTTGACCAATTTATTGTAATTGAGTATTATGGGCCTGTTGAATTAATTCGAGATAGACCGGATTTCTCTATTCGTAAAAGATTTGGTAGTTTCAAATATGAATAAACCCCCCTCGCTGGCGCCGATTTGCAATCCGTGCCCGCAGAATACCAAACTTTTTCGTTCATAGGATTTTGGTTGCATGTGGTATGTTGGTTTCATAATCAGTTGAACAGCATATTCATTAATTGATTAATTTTGATACATGAGTCGAAAGCATGAAACTAAATCAGAAAGCAAATTGTAAGGGCACCGATTGCAAATCGGCGCCAGCAAGGGCACAAACCTACAATGCTGCAGACTGGCTCATTGAATCCACAGACGATGAAGGTACCAAAGTAGAATATGATT
>CALAZZ010000261.1 GCA_937926515.1 uncultured Bacteroidales bacterium
TTCAATGCGTAAGCAACTTGATCACAAAAAGTACGGCCAATATATACATCAGAACGGATACTTGCCTGTGCTGCCCCGAAAAAAGCTTGAGCAATACAGAACTTACCACACCAAAAGCAATCCCATCAGCAATACTGTAGGTAAGTGGCATGGTGACTATAGTCAAAAATGCCGGGATGGATTCGGTATAATCGCTGAAGTTTATCTCCTTGATGGGTGTCGCCATAAACAAGCCTACCAGTATCAACACCGGTGCAGTAGCTGCCTTTGGAATCATAAGGAACATGGGTGCAAAAAACAACGCCAGCGCAAAAAGTAAAGCCACTATCACAGCAGTGAGGCCCGTGCGACCACCTTCGGCCACCCCGGCGGCACTTTCCACATAGGCTGTGGTCGTACTTGTTCCAAATGCTGCTCCTGCTGTCGTGGCAATGGCATCGGCAAGCAGCGCTTTACGTG
Source organism: uncultured Bacteroidales bacterium (assembly GCA_937926515.1). Classification (GTDB taxonomy): domain Bacteria; phylum Bacteroidota; class Bacteroidia; order Bacteroidales; family F082; genus CALAZZ01. Next base: position 460 of record CALAZZ010000261.1, read on the forward strand.
CTCTAGGTAGTTTCCCCTGAGCATCTAGAAAGCCTGACTTTACCCCGACTCCTATTAATGTGCCAACTGTATCGAACATATCTGTAAGCAGAAACACAATGATGACAATAATAAATTCATAGGAGAAAGCAGCGGCGAAATCAAATTTGAATAAGGTAGGCTCCAATGAGGGTGGTAGGCTTAGTGGCTTGCCTTCGGGCAAAATGGTAACACCAAATGGTATACCCAACAGGGTGGCGGCAAGCATTCCAATAAGCAGCGCCCCCTTCACTTTGCGAACCAACAGCATACCGGTAAACAGCAACCCAAAAAGTGTTACAAGAGCAGGCGCCGAGGCTATATTTCCGATGCCTATCATAGTGGCATCGTTTGAAATGATAATGCCTGAACCCTGCAAACCTATAAGGGCAATGAACAACCCTAAGCCTACTGAGATGGCATGTTTGATGCTCATTGGGATGGCATTTACTATGCGTTCGCGCAGGCTGAAAAGGGTGAGCAGGATAAAAATTATACCCTCAATGAATACAGCGGTCAGTGCCATTTGCCAGCCTATGCCCATGCCAATTACTACTGTATAGGCAAAAAATGCATTGATACCCATGCCGGGTGCCAGGGCTATTGGATATCTGGCCAGGAAGGCCATCAGCAACGTGCCCACTATTGATGCCAGGGCTGTGGCAGTGAAGAGTGCTCCGGTATCCATCCCTGTAACGCCCAGGATTGCGGGATTAACCGCCAGAATGTAAGCCATGGTCATGAAAGTGGTCAGGCCTGCAAACAATTCCTGCCGGACAGAGGTGCTATATTGTTTTAATTGAAATATCTTTTCAAGCATCGGTTGGTAAATTAAAAGGCATCAAATTTAAAAAATACATTAAAGTCGGTTAAAATCCCGAAATTTGTCGGAAAAATTCAATCATCATAACCCCGAGGGAGTGGATATCAAGCGCTTTGCCATAATTGATGTTGAAACAACAGGACTCCAAGCTGCACGCGAAAAAATTACGGAGATCGCCATTTTAATTCATGACGGCTCTCATCATATAGAGGAGTTTTCAACACTGATCAATCCCGAACGCAAAATTCCATACCAAATCACGCAGTTAACCGGCATCAACGACCAAATGGTAGCAGGCGCACCAAAGTTCTATGAGGTGGCCCGTCAAATTATTGAGTTAACGGAAAATGCCATTATTGTGGGTCACAACGTGAATTTTGATTATAGCTTTCTGAGGGCAGAGTTTAAAAGCCTGGGATATGATTTCCAGCGCAAAACTTTGGACACCATCAAGCTATGCCGCAGATTGATACCTGGTCAGCCGAGCTATAGTCTGGGTAAGCTTTGCAAGGCAATGGGTATTTCAAACAATAACAGACACAGGGCTTTGGGAGATGCCACCGCCACAGCTACATTATTCGAGGTGCTGTATGCCATTGACAATGAGCCTGAAAATATTTCACTTAAAGGATTGAATTCAAACCTGAGTAAAGATCTGATTGACGGCCTACCCGAGGATTATGGTGTTTATTATTTTTATGATGCTTCAGGCAGTTTGATCTATGTTGGTAAATCTATAAATATCAAAGCAAGAGTACTGCAGCATCTAAATAACAATAGCAGTCGCAAAGCGATTGAAATGAAGAACAACATTGCGGATGTAGATTTTAAACGCACCGGAAATGAATTGATCGCATTATTACTTGAATCGGATGAGATCAAGAAATACAAACCGCTGTACAACAGGCAGCAAAGGCGATCATTATTCAACTACGGGCTTTATGATTATGAAGATGATAATGGATACACCTGCCTGAAAGTATTAAAAACAATAGATTCGCGAAGCCCACTTTATGCCTATGGCTCACTCTCGGAGGCCAAAGAACACCTCTTTAAACTTACAGAGCAATTTCATTTATGCCAGCAACTTAACGGGCTTTATCCCGGAAAGGGCGCGTGTTTTCATTACCATATTCGGCAATGCAATGGTGCCTGCATTGGCGAAGAGCCTCCTGAAGAGTACAATGACCGTGTTGAACAACTGATTAATAGCTATCATTATGAACATCAAAGCTTCTATGTGTTCGACAAGGGCCGTACAGACGAGGAGGTCAGTGTGATTAAGGTTATGAATGGTGTCTATTTAGGGTTTGGTTTTATGCCTGTTGACGAATTAAATATAAGCCCTAACTTGGCTGATGAATTTATTAAGCCATTTGACGATAACAGAGATGTGAGGCAAATAATCAGGTCATATTTAAAGAAGAACCAGGTCTATCAAATTGTTCCACTCTAATATTTGAATCGCAATAAACACTCAACATTTCAAGATTGCATCATTATGGATTTCAAAAAAATACTTCAGCAAATCTACACCGAAACCAAACCCTTGGCTGCAAAAGGCAAAGTTGCTGACTATATTCCTTCCCTCAGTTGCGTAGATCCTTTAAAATATGGTATTACTTTACAAACTGTAACCAAAGAAGTTTATGGTATTGGAGACCACAGGGAGCCGTTTTCCATTCAAAGTATTTCAAAGGTATTCAGCTTTGCCCAGGCTTACGGTCAGTTGGGCGTTGATATTTGGCAACGTCTTGGCAGGGAACCATCCGGTACTGCCTTCAACTCGTTGATACAACTTGAGCATGAAAAAGGCTTTCCGCGTAATCCATTCATCAACGCCGGCGCCATCGTGATTGCCGACATTCTAGTTTCGATATATAAATCGCCTAAAGATGAGTTGCTCAGGTATGTGCGTACTCTTGCCGGGAATGATACGATTGATTACAATACTGAGGTTGCTGACTCAGAACACAAGACAGGACATCGCAATTTTGCATTGGCACATTTCATGAAAAGTTTTGGGAATATAAGGAATGAGGTGGAAGATGTGCTTGATCTTTATTTTCATCAATGCTCCATTGAAATGTGTACTGATACTTTAGCTAGCTCATTTCTATGCTTTGCAAATCAAGGTGTTAATCCTCACAATGGACAAGCAGTGCTGAATGCAAGCCAAACAAAACGTCTGAATGCTCTTATGCTCACAACGGGATTGTACAATGAGTCCGGTGATTTTGCATTCAGGGTTGGTATGCCGGGCAAAAGTGGTGTTGGAGGTGGTGTAGTTGCTGTTATACCAGGTCATCTGAGCATGGCATGTTGGTCACCGGCACTGAATGAGTATGGCAACTCCATTGCCAGCGTGGAGGCTATGGAACGTTTTACTACCTACACAAACCTGTCAGTTTTCTGATATATTACAGCTTATAAATACTATAAGCTGTCATTATTCATTCCATTTTGGCAGGTAAGCAGCATTGTTGATGTCATCGATGCTTTTGAGTTGTCGTTCAGGTTTGAGATATTTGGCCAGGTGATCATAAATCTTCAATCGTACTGTTTTAGCATGACGCGAGTCAATCCTGTCAAAAGAGTGCCCCCCAGGCACATCCTGAAATATTTCATATTCAAATTTTTTACCTTCTGCTTTCAATGCCCTGATGAGGTGTTCCACCTCCAGCACGTTCACATCATCGTCGTTGGTGTTGGTATGGATCAGAAGTGGGGTTTCAAGCTTATGGGCATGCCATACCGGTGACCGGCGTCTGTACTCAGCTACATTGTCGTGGGCTGAAGCGCCAATATGATAGTCTGCTTCGAAGAGGTCGCGATACGATTGCGTCATATAACCCATTCGAGCTACCAGATCGCTAACCGGAACCCCGGCAAACGCCACCTGGTAATCCTCAGGGTGTTCGAAAATGTTGAATAACGTGATCATGCCGCCATGGCTCCAGCCCATGATGCCCACCCGGTTTTTATCCACAAAATCATAGTTTTCCACCATATAGTTGCGGCTGGCATGCACATCCTCATTTTCGAGGCCGCCATAGTCGATCAGCTTGTAATGCTTTTCGCCATAACCCGTGCTTCCGCGGTATTCAGCAGCCACTACAATGTATTGCTGTGCCATAAGTTCGCGAACAATATGGGTATAATAGGTGGTAAAATCACCATGCACACCACCATGCGGAAGTACAATTAAAGGGTATTTCTTTTGTGGATCGATGTCGCGTGGTATGAACACATAACTCCAGAAACGTACCGGGTTGAATGCCCCTTTGGCATTGGGGTCTGGAATGTTGGCCGGAGGTGGGCCATA
>CALAZZ010000262.1 GCA_937926515.1 uncultured Bacteroidales bacterium
GATTATGTCAGTTTTTCAATAGAAAAGATCCGAAGCTCAAGCTTCAATTTTTTCCGATGTAAGAAAGTCTCTCAGGTTCGAAACGCTTACCTTTTCATTTAGCGGATAGGGTGCACCTTCTATTGGGGCAATGATCCATCCTTTTCGGATTTGCAGGTCATCCATAGCCTGATAAAAACCTTTGGAAGGTTGTGGCCCCAAAGAGACTTTACATTCGATGGCCAGCCGCCGGCGACCACGCTCAAGCACCAGGTCAATCTCTGCTCCATGAGCTGTTCGATAAAATCCGGCTTCCCAATCGTCAAATGTTGTGGTGATATTTTCAATCACCATGCTTTCCCATGAATGGCCAAATGCGGGATGTGAGAAAAGTTCATCCATTGTTTTGATGTGGAGCAAAGCATGAAGAACCCCTGTATCACGGATGTAGATTTTTGGCGACTTGACCAATCGTTTTTTTAGATTGACATGAAACGGTTGTAACATCCTTAACATAAAAGTTCCTTGAAACAAATCCAGGTACCTTTTGATGGTTACATTGCTCAATCCAATTGAATTGGCCAGTTTGGAAGCATTCAGCAGTTGTCCCTGCGAATGGGCACACATCTTCCATAGCCGAAGCGCTGTTTCGGGAGGAATATTGAATCCCATCTGAGGCAAGTCTCTTTGCAAAAATGTTTCAATGAAATTGTGGCGCCAGGTATAACTTACCTCCTCATCAGTAGCCATAAAACTTCTTGGGAACCCTCCCCTCAGCCAAAATGAATGTAATTGGGAGATTTCTGTATGTTCGCCTTCTGTAATTTCTTCCAGCGTAAAAGGGGTAAGCTTAAAATATGCAATTCTGCCTGCCAGTGTTTCTGAGCTTTGTCTGATCAGATCGCGTGATGCAGATCCAAGTATCAGGAATTGCCCGTTACGATTTTGCTCGTCAATTATGCTTCTTAGGGCAGGGAAAATTTCGGGCAGTTGCTGTATTTCATCAAGTATGATCAGTTTATTTGTGTTCAGCCGGAAAAACAATTCAGGATCAGTCAGTTTATTCCTGTCCGATATTTTTTCGAGGTCAAGATAGAGGGTGTTGCTGATTTTACCGGCTAAATGTTTCACCAGTGTAGATTTTCCACATTGACGTGGTCCCAAAACAGCCAGGGCCGGAAAATGTTTCAGATTCTTCTCCAGTGCCTTCGTTATTGCTCTGTTGATGTATACCATGAGACTTTTTTAAGATGATACAACCGTGCAAAATTAAAGTAAATAATTTAAATTACACGGTTAAATCTTGCTGTTTATAGTGATGCCTGTCTTTTCCAGGAGGATGCTTATTGCGTACTGGATCACCTTTTGCTTTGACGACGGGCGGTGCTCTCGACGCGCGCAGTGGCCACCCCGCATGGCCGCTCGATCACCTTTTGCTTTGATGACGATCGGTGCTCTCGGCTTACCTCGGCCCAGCGGGGTGGCCAGGTGCGAGTCGAGAGCACCGATAGAGATCGAACAACCTCAATCACCGGCCTGTGGGCGGCGAGAGCACCAATATTAATCAAGCGGCACCATCAGTGTCACTTGGTGCGCAGGAGCTTAGTGAAAGGATGACAATTAGCGTGGCGAATTAGTGGTCCGATCCCAAAAGAAATCAGGCTTGTATTTTTACTCAAGTAAACAGCTGTCACCCGTTTTGAAAATAAAAGGATTTACTACATTTGCATTAAAAAGATCACAGATGGACCTCACAAAGATTGTTTCCATTTCGGGTAAACCCGGATTGTTTAAGATTG
>CALAZZ010000263.1 GCA_937926515.1 uncultured Bacteroidales bacterium
ATCCGATTTGAGTACTTTAAGTACTTCCAGTCCATTTAGTTTAGGTAGTTTGAGATCAAGGAAAATCACCTTAGGTGGTTTGTTTAACTTTTGTTCCGAATAGTCACCACGGCAAAATATAAAATCAAGCACCTGCACACCATCTTCAACCACAAACACATTGTTCACCAGGTTTTGTTTCTTAAGTGCCCTGATCGTCAGCTCGGCATCATTTGGGTTGTCCTCAACAAGTAGAATGTCAACCGGGTTATATTGCTTCATAAGTTTTAGATTTTAAGTTTCCTTTTCATCCGTGATCAAAGGTAAAGAAAAATAAAATGAGGCTCCTTTACCGACTTCAGCTTCGGCGCGAACCTGTCCGCCATGCCTTGCAACAATACGCTTCACTGTGGCCAGCCCGATACCTGTTCCCTCAAAATCGCGAACGGAATGTAATCGTTGAAATACCGTGAACAGCTTATCAAGATATTGCATGTCAAAACCAACACCGTTGTCCGCGAGACAGAATTCACAATAATTATCTCTACGAGCACAAGTAATCTGAATGACAGGATTGTCCTTTTTGGATGTGAACTTAATTGCATTTGAAATGAGGTTCACCAAGACCTGCCTGATGAGTGATTCATCTCCTTTGACATGGCATAGGTCTTTGACATTAAAAGTAATAGCCTTCCGCTGGTCTGCGCTTGTCAGTTCGTTATAAACGGTTTCTACCAATTTATTCATATCAATATTGGTATGCTTCATCTGCTGCCTGCTCAGGCGAGAAAATGCAAGCAGGTCATCAATTAAAACTCCCATTCTCTGTGCATTCTCACGAATCAGGTTGCTAATGCGCAACCCTTCATCACCAAATTTATCCGCATGGTCTTCAACCAAAATGCGCGTAAAACCATCTATAGCCCTAAGTGGAGCCCTCAGGTCGTGCGACACGGAATAGCTGAATGCTTCAAGTTCCTGATTCGCGGCTTGCAACTGTGCGGTTCTTTGTTCAACACGCTTTTCAAGTTCGGTATTTAGGGTTTGTATCTGGCGGGCTATTTTTTTCTGCTCCGTTACATCATCTATCAGCGTAAGTATGGAGATCAAATCACCCATATCATCGAACACTGCTGAGTTATACCAAACACATTCCATAACCTGCATTCCCCGGTTAAATAATCGGGTAGATATAATACTTCGTTTAATTTTCCCCGATTTAAGTTTCGATAACGTATTCTTGACCTGCAACTTATCTTCGAGGTGAATAAATTTCACTTCATCAAAACCCTTACTCACAATATCTTTGATTTCCCATCCAAACATTTGTTCTGCCCTTTCAGACCATTGCTGGATCATTAAATCTTTGTCCCATTCAACTACAGCCAGAGGTGTGTTCTCCACATGATCACGAAGCAGTTGGTTTGCCCGTGCAATTTTGGCTTCAGCTTCCTTCAGTTCAGTAATGTCCATCACTGTGGATACCATAATGTTTTGTTCTGGAAGTGGGATATTCAGGGCATTCACAATTCGATTTGAACCATCGCTACGGGTTACCTTTATGTTTTCCCAATGCATGCGCCTGGCGTCTCCCGAAGCAATATCTGCCATGATTTTACCTTTTAACTTGGACCTGTATTGCTCATCCGGATACACATGCTTAAAGAAATTTTCCACATTTTGTAACACCTGTTTTTTCCAACCATAGATCTCTTCGAACCTGTTGTTCATATAAACGGTTTCACCCTCATTTATTCTGTTCATGGCAATTCCAATGGGCAGCTTATCCAACACCGTTTGAATGAACTCATTTTTCCGCCGAATTTCAATCTCCATGGTTTTACGCTCGGTGATATCCATAATAAATCCTTCCAATACCTGTTCTTTTTCACTGGCATCGCTTATCAGGCGCCCCTTTTCCCAAACGATTTTTTCAAGGCCGTCTTTTGTCCTGATGCGGTATTCGAGATTGAAAGGTTTCCTTTTTCTATTGCATTCATCTATGGTTTCAACAACATACTGCTGATCATCAGGATGAATCAGATCACCATACTGCAAATCTCCCTCGATAAGTTCAATATTGGTATATCCGGTTAATTCATAACAACCCTCGCTCAGGTACAACATGGGCCATGATGGTTGATTCAGGCATTGATAAGCCATGCCGGGCAAATTACTAAGCAGGTTTGTTAATCTTTCCTCGTTTTTCTCCAATTCTTTCTCCATGCGCTTACGCTCCGTGAAGTCAACCGAAATGCCACATACTGCATACACTTCATTGTGCTCATCAAAAAGGGGGAATTTTGTGCTGTAATAATAATGTACACCATCAGCCTCAATGTTTTCCTCTTCAAATATGAGTGATTCCCTTCGGCGAATCACCTCCAGGTCATTTTCACGATGTTGGTAAGCACTTTCCTGGTTCATTACCTCATGTTTCTTTTTACCGATCAGTGATTTGGAGGTGCCACCAAGAAATTCCATGAACGGTTTATTGAGCATCAGGAAATTGCCTTCCGTATCGTTCATATAAATGAAGGCAGTTGTGTTATCAATAATACTTTGAAGGAGCTTACGGTTCTTTTCAAGCTCTTGGTTAGCTTTGATCCTTTCTGTTATTAACTCGGAATAGAGTATCACACCACCGATGTGTCCATTCGCCAGATGCCAAGGACGGCATTCCCATCTGGTGAATTCAGTAATTCCGGATTGACCCTTGAAGCTATCAAGCTCCGACTTGAGAACTTGCCCTGTCAGAGCAATCCTGAATTTCTCTTCCCACCTTTCTTGATTCCTCCCTTCAATGTCCTTTGGAGTTTTACCAATCACTTCATCCATATTGAGCTGATAATCAAAAAGAAACCTATCACTTACAAATACAAAACGAAGCTGATCATCCAGCACTGCGATGGCATTTGGATCGTAGCGGATGATTTCCTGCATAAGAAGTAATCTATTGCTCGCTTTTTTCTCAGTTTCACTATGTTTGGCATCAAGAATCATGATCGAGTTGATAAAACGCCATGCCAAAAACATAAAAAGCAGGATGAGTATCAGCGAAACGAGGTGGGCATAAAAAATTGATTCAACCCAATCTTGTTCTGAAAAAGTGAGCCGGACTGCTACAAGGAAAACCGGCATCAGCAAAGCAAGTGGAAACAATCGTCGTGACATATATCCGCCAACGGTATCAGTCGTGAAGATCAGATTGATTCCCATATCAGGAGCAGCAACCATAATGGCAAGCGCAAGAAAAACAAATGCAATGGCCGTATGCAAGGCCATTTTGGTGAAAATGGAAAACCCATAAAGAGCTGGTGCATCAAAGACATAGCCCAGAATAGGCATCAGGGTGTATAAAAATATAAACAAGGCTAAAAACTGTGAAACCAGCACCCGCTTGTCAGATTTATAAATGAGAAGCATGAGTGCAGTACCTGTAATCATGAAATTGACAGCCGAATTCATGGCCATCCTTCCAGGTATCCAGGTGAAGGTCGTCCCAACAGATTCCTTAACAAGAAGTTGGTCAAGACTTATTTCCACACCAACAAGATCAGACAATGCGTTCACCAGGCCAATAACGACAACCAGCAAGGAAAGGAAGGTCGCAACTGGTATATAAAATTTCCTCCTTTCCCTGTTTAGCAGCATCCAGAGTGCTGTGCCGGAAAAAACAAAACCCAGGGCCGTATTTGCCTTCATTGAAACGAAATCAGGGTGTAACCGAATGACGCCCTCCCAACCAAACCACCATCCCAACAATACAACTAAACCAATGAGTGTAACAAGGTAACTTGCTGCAATTGAAAATGAGCGTAGAAGTTGTCTGATGTATGTTGGCTTATCTCCTGTCATATTCGACAAAAACAAAAAATAGTATAAAAACCTTTATATTTCACCAGTAAATATATAAATGTTTGCTAGTTAAAAGATTCATACGAAATATTCTTTCAAAAGGTTATCGTTCTTTAATAAGAATCATTTCTACAATTTTTTCTTAACATTGTAGTTCTATTCATCATAAACTCATGAAATTTTCTACAAAACCAATCCTTGTATTAATCGTAGCCATAGCATGGAATACACATCTGGTTGGTAAATCTAATCAACCGGATAACAGCACTCCCCATCAGACTTCACTCATCACTGCAGCAGATAGTATAAAACTGAGTAGTCTGCCTCCACTCTTACTGGATGAATCCGCCCTGCGCAGGTCGCTGCCGGCTGTAGTGGATAATTCGGAGCAAATATTCATGCGTCCGGTTTTTTTGCAATCAGGTTGGGTTTGTAACCAATCTGCCACCATCGCCTACCTTTTTACCTATGAGATCAACAACAAACGGAACTTACCCGGCGATGATCCTGAAAACCAATATACCGATCATTTTGCATACGCATTTCTCAACAACGGGATTGAAACTGCCGGGGTGAGTTATTATGAAAGTTTCGAAGTGGTTAAAAAATTAGGTACACCAAATATTGATGTTTATGGAGGCCTGGATGAAGGTGGTTACTCAAGATGGATGAATGGGTATGACAATTATTACCAGGCCATGCATAACCGTATCAATCAAGCCTATAGCATTAAGCTTGACAGCCCCGAAGGGCTCCAGACCTTAAAAAACTGGATCTATGATCATGGCTCATGCAGTCAGGCCGGCGGGCTGGCCAGCTTCAGTGTTAAATTCAGTTCGCCTTATGCCATGACCCTCCCTCCCAATACCCCTGAGGCAGGCAAAAAGGTGGTTGTGCAATGGGATTCACCGGCTGACCATGCCATGACCATTGTAGGCTATAACGACTCTATCCGCTATGATTACAATGGCGATGGCCAATACACAAACCACCTGGATATCAATGGTGACGGTGTGGTAGATATGCGTGACTGGGAAATCGGAGGATTCAAGTTTGTAAACTCCTATGGCCCGAACTGGGCCGATCAGGGCTATGCCTATATGATGTACAAAACAGTTGCAGATCATATGCATGAAGGGGGCATTTGGAATCATATGGTAGTTGTAGCTGATGTGAAAGCTGAATATGAGCCTCTGCTCACAGCAAAGGTAAAAATGACACATCCCTGCCGAAGCAGCATCAAGATCATGGCAGGATATGCCGAGGATTCCGTTGCCACCGAACCCGACTATGTCTTGCATTTCCCGGTGTTCGATTTCCAGGGAGGATGCTTCCCTATGCAGGGGCCCTATGAACCAAATGGCGACACCATTGAGTTTGGCCTGGATCTGAACCCATTGCTTTCATACGTCATCTCAAACCAGGAGGGAAAGTTTTTCCTGATTATTCAGGAAGATGACCCTGACAACCTGTATCAAGGTGAAGTACTCTTTTTTTCAATCAGGGATTATTCAGGTCCGCTAACGGAATACGAGGCAGATAGTCCTGTATCAATAATTAACAATTCAGTTACGAGCTTGACCGTCACTGCCTCATTGGACCCGGACCGTCCAACGGTGGAAACAGCTCAGCTGCCCGAAGCGGTAATTCAAATGGCCTATGAAGTCCAATTGGAGGCCTCAGGTGGGACCCCACCCTATCGATGGAGGCTGGTGGACGACTATAATATACTTTACGGATCCGATACCTTTCCCACAACAAACCATAAACAATTGACATTTTCGAATCCAGGTGAAGGAATAGCCCGCATCGAATTGCCTTTTGAATTTCCATTTTACGATGCTTCATATGATGAATTATTTGTTGCCGTTGATGGGTTTATCATTTTTGAGGAGTCACTGGTTCCGTGGCCTTATTATATTGAAGGCAAAACCTACATCATGCAAAACAGGCTGATTGCTCCTTTTTTATGCAAGCCATTCATGATAGAACCTGACTTTGGTGATGGAATATGGTACGAGCTTGAAGATGAATCGGTAACGATCAGGTGGGAGGTTTCCGAAAGCAGTAACCCGGCCAATACATATGCCGGTTTCGCTGTCAGGCTGACCAGCGATGGTACAATAGCGTTCATCTATGATGATTACAACATTCCGCCCTGGTCCATGCGGTTTGCCGGTATCAGTGCAGGTAATGGCGAAAATCATATTATCCTCAATACGAATGAAAATTTCAATCCGGAACCTTTATCAAAGGTGATATTCAGCAGGTCGAACCAACACCACGGATTGCAATTGAACTCCAACGGCTTGCTTAGTGGTAAAATAGATCAGCATTTCAGTCAGAACCCAATTAAAGTTAGTGTAACTGATCATAACAACATCAAGGCTTTTCACATGTATGAGCTGGATGTAGCCGGCATTGAAATCATTGCTAAACTTCATGATTCTCCTGATCAATTTCTTTATGCGGGACAAACCTATGGGTTAGATGTATCATTTATAAATCATAACAGTGATGTATTTGACGGTGGCGAGCTCATACTAAGTTCCGAAGACCCAAATATAATCGTACAGACCTCATCATTGAACCTGGGTAGCATTCAGCCTGCTGACAGCCTTTTACTTGAGAATGTATTTGAATTGGTTGTATCTGAAACCATGCCCGACATGCATCGTATTTCATTACAATTTCAAGCTAACCAGGTTGGTCTGAATCGGGAGTTTGATTTTACAGGACGCTCCCCTGCTGTCAAGCTGATTTCTTCCCAGCTA
>CALAZZ010000264.1 GCA_937926515.1 uncultured Bacteroidales bacterium
TACTGTAATCTTCCACTAATATAAATCAATGATGATATTAAATCAACTTGTGCACAAAAAAAATTGTTAGTGGCTTAATCAGATTTGCATCAATGTTTTCAATCAATTCGAAACTAAAACAATTGAATGTCTGAATTAGCAAGTTAAAATACCATGACTTAAATTCGATCTCAATAGCATTGATCCGGGGGGAAAAGAATACAATTTATTGAAGAATAGCTTTATGGATAATTGTAAGTTGATTTTACTTGTTGACATTATTATTACAGCTCGAATAATATAATTTGAGCATGTCAGGGGGCAGTTTCAGTAAGCGAAGAGTCAATATATTCGGAAAGATTTTAAGACAAAGCACCATAATAAGCGTGATGAAAGTCATTGCTAAACATCTTGAATACAAATGTTACAACCTATAAATAAAAATAATAATTATGATGCAAAAATCATTACAAGTGTACATCACTAACTGCCTGAAGATTGTAAGTTACTTATCAGGTCATTTCAAAGCCTTTGGACAAATATCAATTACAATGACAGGGGGGAGTGGGAAAAACGAAATTTGGCAGCACTTTTCCGAAGCAAATGTGAGATTTAATGCTGTCAGCTGTTCAGTGATGCTGATAGGAATTATATTGATTAAATCCACTTCTCATGTTTCGGCACAAAACGCACAACAACTCGAAACCTTGTTAGGTTTGTCTGCTGCTCATGAGCTTGAGTTTGCCAATGAAAAAGCAAAAGCTATCCGGTATGCTGATTCTTTGGGTTTACCGCTTAGAATCGAATCCGAAAGTGGGTTAGCAGAACTTATGAGGTTCGAAAATGGCATACCACGTTATTACACCACATATAACGCTGAAGGAGCAGCCTTGATAAACAGCGATAAGGTTTATCCAGGAGGTGATGCCGGTTTAAACCTTTCTGGAGCAGGGCAGACACTAGGTATTTGGGATGGAGGTGGAGTTCTAACAACCCACCAGGAGTTTGGTGGGAGAATAACACAAATTGATTTACCTTCCACAATTCATTATCACCCAACCCATGTTGCCGGAACCATGGTAGCAGCCGGAGAAATTCCTTTAGCCAAAGGTATGTCCTATGCTGCCAATTTAGACGCGTATGACTGGGATTTTGATGCTTCTGAGATGGCAGCAGCTGCTGCTGCAGGATTAAAGGTATCACAGCACTCCTACGGGTCAATAGCGGGCTGGTATTTTTATAATGGATATTGGTATTGGTATGGTGATGTTACGTTAAGCACGGAAGAAGATTATTTTTTTGGGTTTTATACTTCAGCTACAAGACTATGGGATGAAATAGCTCACAGCGCCCCAAATTACCTGATTGTAAAGTCAGCAGGCAATGACCGTGGGCAAGGCCCGGAGCCAGGCTCATTTCATTATTATTGGAATGGTTCGTCATGGATAAGTAGCAATGCCGTCAGACAAAAGGATGGCGGTGAGGACGGTTATGATTGTATTCCTGAAAAAGGAAATGCAAAAAATATCCTCACTGTTGGTGCTATTACTGGGAGCGGTGATATGTCAAATTTCAGCGGCTGGGGGCCTACCGATGATGGCCGCATTAAACCAGATATAGTTGCCAAAGGCGTTTCCGTATATTCAACATTTGATGCAAATAATTTTGATTATGCTTCTATCAGTGGCACCTCTATGTCAGGACCCATGGTTAGTGGTTCTGTGGGTTTGCTTTTGGAACATCAGGAAAATCTTAATCCAGGTGATGTGTTGCTATCATCTACTGTTAAAGGCCTGATTATACACAGTGCTAATGATAATATCAGTGGCGCACCGGGCCCTGATTATCGCTTTGGATGGGGTATAATGAATACCGAAAAAGCAATAAGTATCATGAGTCAAGATCATGAAACAGAAAATATCCACATCCATGAACTCACACTGGATAATGACAATGAAATCAATATTCAGGTTAAAGCTAGTGGCAATGAACCCTTGCGGGCCACAATTGTATGGAATGACGTGCCCGGCAACCCACCTCCGCTATCTTTGAATCCTACGACCTTAATGTTAGTCAATGACCTGGATTTGCGTATCCATGATCAAGAAAGTTCTACCTTTTTTCCTTACCTGCTCGACCCGGCAAATCCGGCTTCAACAGCAACAACAGGCGATAACGTCCGCGACAATGTTGAGATGGTTCACATTAGTTCACCTGTTCCGGAAGGGATATACAATATAAGCATTTCGCACAAGGGTACGCTTGAAGGGGGAAGTCAGCAAGTCTCTCTTATTATTACCGGAAATGTACCGTTGTCAAGCATTCCAAATCCACAAGCTTTCACAGCCACACTATTAAACCCAAGCGAGATAGAGCTTGCCTGGACAAAAAATAATGACAATAATGATGTTATGGTTGCATGGTCGCCCAATGGCACTTTTGGTGTTCCGGAAGATGGTGTTGTTTATACTCCAGGACAAAATCTTCCCAACGGAGGTACAGTACTGTATCGGGGATCGGATAACAGTTATGTACACGCCGGATTAGATCCTGGTACGACCTATTTTTATAAGGCTTTTTCTTACACTGATACTGATCAATACTCAACAGGAATGACAGCTAATGCAGGAACGCAATGCACCTATTCTATCCTGCTCACCGATACATGGGGTGATGGCTGGGATGGAGGTATCTTCGGGTTGAGGCAGAACGGTGAACTTATTTTTACTTTTGGTGAAGAGTTTGAAGACGGATATTTCTATGGTCCTATTGAAGTGTCGCTATCCCCTGATTCTCCCACCGAAATTTTTGTGATCGAAGAGGATTGGGATAAAAGAGAGGTTGGATTCACTATATATTACCCTTGGGGTGATGTTTTTTTTGGGTTCACGGATGCAAGAGGCTATGAGGTTGGGGATGTGGTGATTGCTTTTAATAGTTGGTGTGAAATGCCTTGCAGTATAGAGGAAAGCTGTAATTATTTTGTGCAAATGGATGATAGTCATGGCGATGGATGGCAGGGGGCCTCATTTGGTGTGCGTACAAATGGTGAATTGCTTTATGCTTTTGGTTCACAGTTTGATGATGGTTCGAGTTTAGGTCCCATTGAATTGAGATTATGCCACGAAGATAATTATGAGATTTTCGTAATAAGTGAGGATGAATATGAGGAAGAAGTTAGCTTTAAGATAATCGACCGAAGAGGCAATATTATTTATGAATTACCTTTCAATAGCAGTTTTAATCAGGGAGAAGTTCTTTTTGACTTCGAGGTCAATTGTGAACAAGTTTGCAATTTGGCCGATCAATGCAGCTATAGTATCGAATTATTGGACGATTATGGCGACGGATGGCAAGGCGCGGTAATTGGCTTATGGCAGGAAGAATACCTTGTAGCAGTATATGGTGCAAATTTCATTGATGGTCACACCTCTGGTCCAATTGATGTGGCGATTTGCCCTGATAAGTATACCAGACTTACTGTTTTCACATCTGATGGATTCCCTGAAGAAGTTGGGTTTGTATTTAAAGACCCATTTGGTAATGTGTTGGTTGAGGCTGATTTTGGCGAATTTCCACCGTCCGGTACAAGTTTGTTATCTTTCATGAGCTATTGCTCTATGCCTGATTGTGCTGCTCCTATTAATTTGGCAGTTACTGACATCATAGGCTCCTCTGCCACTGTAAATTGGGAAGCCAATGGTGGTACCTTATGGGAATTGTCATATGGGTTGGCAGGATATGATCCGGATATGGGTGCTATTGTTTCTGACCTTGAGAACACCACCTACATCCTTGAAGATCTAATGCTTAATACCGAATATGATGTGTACGTTCGGGCCATTTGCGGAGGTAATTCTAGTTTATGGCTTGGACCTTTTACTTTCCTCACACCTTTATGCATCCCGGAAGAAATTTGCGATTTCACAGTGATGCTGATTGATGATTGGGGGGATGGATGGGACGGCACTGTACTTGGACTCAGGCAAAATAATATCATCGTAGCCACTTTTGGTGAGGGATTCGATGATGGTGACAGCTTTGGACCGGTACCAGTTTCATTATGTTACAGTTTGAACACTCAGATCGTAGTAGTGGAACTTGGCGCCTGGACCGAAGAAAAGGGCTTTACTTTGTTTGATCCTGATGGCAACCAGCTGTTTCATCATTCACCAGGTCAGGAATTTAATCAACATACCATTTTCCATACTTTCACTGCACTCTGTTCAATTGATGGTATATGTGGCATGCCGCTTAGTCCCCAGGTTCATGACATTGGTTTGTCATCTGTGCTTCTAAGCTGGCAGCAAGGGGGTGAGGAATCACAGTGGCAAGTAGAATATGGACCAGCAGGCTTTACGCCTGGTAGTGGAATCGAACAGATGGACGTGTTTACCTCTACACTCACTATTGATAACCTCGATCAGGGGACGGATTACACTGCGTTTGTGAGGGCTGTATGTGGGCAGGATGAATTCAGTAACTGGGCTGGGCCTGTGGATTTTACCACGGCATCCTGTGCCCAACCAACTAACATGCAACTCACCAATGCCACAGCCACCACGGCCTCCTTTAGCTGGACAGGATCTGCTTTAGCAGAAGCTTATCAACTGGAATATGGTGGGCAAGGATTTTCTCCAGGCACTGGTACACTCACCAGCACCACCAGCACTAGCATTTTCATTAGCGATCTTGTTACAAACACATCCTATGATCTCTACATCCGAACCGACTGCGATGAGGCGCAAAGTGACTGGGTTGGCCCACTCAATTTTATGACCTCAGGTATCATTTATGTAAATGCCGATGCCGCCTGCCCTGGCGATGGTACTTCATGGACAACCGCATTTTGTAATTTACAGTACGCACTGGAAGCAGTGGATGCAGGAGGCGAAATATGGGTTGCTGGTGGCGTTTACAAACCCACAAGCGACCCCAGTGACCGTGTGGCCACTTTCAATATGAAGAATGGTTTACTGATCTTTGGTGGATTTCCGCCAACAGGTAACCCAGGCATGGCTGAGCGCGATTGGGAAACTTATAAAACTGTGTTAAGCGGCGATATTGACAACAACGACAATGTGGATAGCGATGGGATAACGCCATCGCCAGATGATATTGTTGGCGATAACAGCAATTCAGTAGTCACACTGGACGAATTGGATGATGCAGTACGGCTGGATGGTTTGTACATTACAGGAGGTGTAGCAACGGCCAACGCTGGCTTTAATATACCAACAGCTAGGGGAGCAGGTATTTACAGCAACAACTCGGATTTTGACCTGTATAATACCACCTTAACTGGAAATCATGCACGTGCCGGAGCAGGCATTCTCGCTGCCAATGGTTTGGTTACCATGGAGAATGTAAAGGTTATCGACAACAGCGCCTTAAACGAAGCCGGCGGTATTTTCTTAAATACTGGTGCTAGCCTTTCTGCTCTCAATTGTTATTTTATTAATAATAGTAACTCCAATAGAGGAGGAGCTATCTCAATATTCTCAGGTGGTAATCTTTCTCTGCAATCATGCCAAATTGAAGGAAATTCCTCTACAGCTAGTGCACGTGGCGCTGCAGTCTTTATAAGTGCAACTGAATTCACCATTAGCAATACAGTATTTGATGGAAATTTTGGCGAAGGTTCCAATAATGGATCTGGCTTGTACGCAGAGCTTGCTTCTCAGGGTATCGTAACCAACAGCACCTTCCTGAACAACACTGCTGGCACAAGTGGAGGCGCTGCTTATGTGGAGCAGTCAACCGTGCATTTTGAAAACACCCATTTCGAAGGCAATATTGCTCAAATGGGAGTTGCAGTCAGAACCTTCGGTAATAACACTGTGGTATCGTTTATTGATTGCGATTTTATTGGCAACCAGCAGTCATCAGGTTCATTTGGAGGAACACTCTTTTTGCAGCAAGGAACCCTGGCACAACCTATTGAAAACTGTACCTTCATCAATAACGACTTGATTCGCTACAGTGCCATTCATTCGCAGATACCCATGGAAATCATCAACTGTACTTTTACTGGAAATTCTGCCACAGCAATAGGCACCATTTACCATTCATCCGGAGACCTGACGATCATCGATTCAGAATTCACCAATAATAGCGGTAGCCTTGGTGGTGCGATTGAGTTTGCTGCCGGAGGAATGGAGTTAACAATAGAAAACAGCACTTTTGCTAATAACCACGCTACAAACCAAGGTGGGGCAATTCGGTTCATTGCCAATAATGCAAAATTAAATATTTCAAACTCTTCCTTCATTGGAAACTCATCTCAAACAAGTGGCGGGGCTATTTTTAAAACAGGTATTAATGTAGAAATGCTCATATCAGGTAGTCAGTTTATAGGGAATGAGGCCATCACCCAATATGGAGGTGGTGTTTACCATTTTACCCAACAAGAGGTTGCCATTTACGAAAACTGCCTGTTTGATGGGAACTTGGCAGGTCTTGACGGAGGGGCAATTAATGCCTCCAATTCCATTGAGGTTGTGAGTTGTACCTTCATAAATAACCATGCTGAGCGCGATGGTGGTGCCTTAAGTTTAGGCTCGTCAACAATTGTAAATTCAATAATCAGCAATAATACTTCTCAAAGGCATGGTGGAGGCCT
>CALAZZ010000265.1 GCA_937926515.1 uncultured Bacteroidales bacterium
AAACTTGTGCTGAGCTCTTACCCATTGTTATGATTTTGGTGAGGTAAAGATACAAGATTTTTTAAAACTAAAAAGTATAGGCTCTCAATCCAAATCAGAAATACATGATATGAAACTTAAATCCTTCCTGTTTATTATATTCAATAGCAGGCATTGGGATTTTTATAAAATTTAACAGACCAAATGTAACCTTCAGGAATTTGCTGTTGGTAGGTATTCTGGTCAAATCAATGTCAGGACTAAAATAATATTGACTATATCGTTTAAAATTCGGTATTTCAATACCATCAACAATAGTTGGGTTATCGGCAGGGCCTAACATGCCGTTGGCACCGTATCCAAAAGCCAGATTTAGCCAGTCCGGAAACTTGGATTCGGTTTTAAGAAAAGAGTGAATGTTTACAGAAATCCAGTATGTTTGACCATTGTAATCCTTTACAATTTGCTCAATTAAATTGTCTCCAAGCAGCGAAGGTCTGAATTGAGCATACTTTGACCGGCTAAATGAAAATTTGGGAGAGATACGCTGTTCTTTCCATAAAAGCTGCTGTGAGATAAATAGGCTAGTGCCTATAGTGTTTGCAGCAAAATCTCCGATAGAGAACCCCCATTCTTTAGAAAACCCATCGAACATTTCAACACTACTTAGGTAAAGTAATCCAAAACTGCCTCCTATCCAAACAGCTTGGTTTTCATCCAGACCTGTCCACCGCAAGGATTGGTATCCATAGTATCCAAGTTGATATGCAGTTGTAACATGGCCAGCTTTGTCCATTTTTAACCAGTCCTGATTATCATCATAAAAGTGAAATCTGCTTTTCGGATAATCATGGTACCATAAATAATACAAACCAAGCATACTGGATGAGTATAGTGTTGCTGTAGTAAGGGATAAAGCAGTCAGGCGTTGTTTATTCAAGGATTCCGGTACATGAATGGGCGACTGTTGCTGGCCAATAGTATTGTGTGGAAGCAGAATTAGAAATAAGGCTAATGTTATGATAACTTTAATAATCACACGAGTTATGGAGAAGTCATTGATGTGCACTTGAAATTTGCTGAATGATTTAAACTTAAAGAAACTGCTTGATTACCTCCTTGGTTTGACCAACAACTTCTTTTAGTTTATGTTCGTGTTTGGCTTCGGCCAGGAAGCGCAAATAAGGCTCAGTGTTTGAAGGCCTGATGTTGAACCAAAAATCTTTAAAATCCAACCTGTAACCATCGAAATCCATGAATGCAATTGGTTTTGATTGCATCATAAAATGTGCTTTAACAGCCTCCATGGCTTCATGCTTATCAGCAATTTTGAAATTAATTTCACCAGAGTTGTAATAAGGGGAAATGCGTTTGACCAACTGAGACAAGCTCATCCCTTTTGATTTAAAACCATTCAGCAGCTTTAGCACAATAAGTGCAGCCATCATTGCTGAATCTGAATAATAAAAATCCCGGAAATAGTAATGGCCGGCAAGTTCACCTCCAAATATTCCATCCATCTGCCTCAGCTTAAGCGCGCCATAGGCACGGCCAACGCGCCAGGTTTCAACATCAGCCCCAAACTTTTGCAAGTACTCTGCCACAGCTCGTGAACTTCTGATATCCTGCAGCACTTTACCTTTTTGTTTTTTTTCGTCAAAAAAATAGTGACCCAAAAGTGCAATGATGAGATCAGGAGAAACAAATTCACCATTTTCATCAATGAACATAACTCGATCAGCATCCCCGTCAAAAATCAAGCCTATGTCACAATTATTGTTTATAACCAGTTCTTTTAACTGCCTTTGGTTTGAAGGCTCCAGTGGATTTGGGTCATGTCCGGGGAAATTGCCATCAGCTTTATCATTGATATAGGCAGTGTTACTGTTTTCAATTAGTTCTTTAATTATTAGCGATGCCATCCCATTGGAACAATCAATTCCTATTTTTAATTGATTCAGGTCTGATTTATATGATTTTAGAAACTGTAGATAAGGTTGGATAAGGTCCATGACCTGCACGATACCTTTATTTGGTTTTTGAAGAGTTGGCAAATCCAGGACCATTTTTTCAAGCCTATCCAGGCCGGTGTCGTATCCCACCGGAAGGGCATCTGCACCTGATATCTTGAGGCCATTATGTGACTTGGGATTATGCGAGGCAGTGATCATGACTGAGGCAGGATAATGATAACGTGCGGTGCCCCAATAAATCATAGGTGTTGTTGTGTATCCTGCATCAGAAACATTAGCTCCTTTATCAGTAATACCTGCCGTAAGGGCTTCAAATACTTCGTAGGAAGAGTTGCGGCAATCACGGCCTACAAGGATATTATCTGCTTTAAGTAGTTGAGGTAGGAAGTACCCGATCTTGTAAACAATGTCTGCATCAAAATCTTTATTCCATTCGCCTCTGATGTCATATGCTTTAAATGCTTTTATTCTTTGCATAAGTAGTATCCTGATTTTTTCTGGTTTTAATCGTTACAATAGTTATTTTGAAGTTCAGAACCTATGACGCACTTAAGTTACTTTTTTATGTTGGCTCTATCCAGGGCTTGACGATAGCGACGTGCATTTCGCTCATGCTCAGCATTAGTTCTGGCAAAAGCATGATAGCCTGAAAGGTCATCACGTGCACAAAAAAAGTAATAGCGATGGTTTTCGTAGTTCAGGACGGCATCAATTGATGCAATTGAGGGAATAGTGATTGGACCTGGAGGCAATCCGGAATATTTGTATGTATTGTAGGGCGATTCAATGGTTTTGTGTACGTCCAACACACGCCGGATCTCAAAATCACCGGCTGCAAAAACCAATGTAGGATCGGCTTGCAGTCTCCATCCGCTTCGTAAACGATTAATATAAACCCCTGCTATGGTTGGTTTTTCTTCATCCATTATTGTTTCACGGTCCACAATGGAAGCCAAAATGGAAACCTCTAGCTCATTTAAACCGGCAGTTTTTGCTTTTGCCTGCCTTTCCTGAGACCAAAAGTTTCTGTACTCCTGAAACATACGTGACACGAAGCCGTCCGCGTCAGTAGTCCAATATAATTCATAGGTGTTTGGAATAAACAGGGCTGGAATGGTGTATTGATTAAACCCAAGATGTCCAATGAACAAACTATCTGACAGCAGCAGGACGATTGATGCCGAGTCGGCTTCAATTTGTTGAGCAACCCGACCGGCAAGCTGATGGATATCTCTAATATTGTTAAAAGTCAACTTTATAGGTGATTGTCTCCCTGACCTTAGCAGATTGATCAGTTCATCATTGCTCATGCCGTGGCTGATGATGTATCGGCCTCCTTTTACATTGTCGATGTAATTCTTCTTTTCGGCTAACCACTCGAAGTTTTTTCTGTGTATGATAAGGCCTTGCGTATAGAGTTGGTTTTTTACATTGTCAAAGTCACTATTGCTATTAATATAAATGGAAATATCAGCTTCGCCCGGTGTCCATACATTGGGTTTAAATATCACAGCATATAACAAGTAGGCTCCAAGCAGTCCTCCAAGGATCAAAATAAATAGAAATCCGATAATAAATCTATGAAGGGATGAGCGTTTGCGTTTGAGCCTTGCTGATTGGTATTTTTTATGGTAATAGGTCATTTGCTGATCAGTTTGTGTGTGGGATTGAAGCGTTGAAACTGGATCTGATCAATCCAATTGTTATTTTCATTTAACCATTCTTTTCTAATACCTGTTTGAATAAAGCCACGTTTAGTAAACACACTGATGCTCTCATGGTTATCTACTGTAATAAAACAGAACAATTGGTGGAGGTTAAGAGTCTCAAAAGCATACATCTCAAACACTTCCAATGCTTCGGAGGCATAGCCATTTCCACGTTCTTTTGCACTTATCATAATGCCAATACCGGCCCGGCTATGACGTGGGTCAAAGTCATACATATCTATTGAACCAACAACCTTGAATCCATTATTGATTGCCACCTCAATCATTAAACGTAATTGCTTATTGGCATAAAGGTCTGATGCGTTCAGTATGAATTCTTCTATCTGAAACATTGAGTATGGTGCATATGTATCACCAACCCGCCAAATTTGAGGATCATTTTCCCACTGGTAAATAAGTTGAGCATCAGTAGGTTCCGGGGCACGTAACCGAATTCTACCTGATTTGCTTAGCATACTTTCCTTTTTGATGGTACTAAGATAGAAAAAATAATCACTGTTTTAGTTGCAATATACTCAGTGCATACATCAATATAGCCAAATGTAGTGTTGAATGCTAACTTGAACGACAGAGCTGTTATACATTTATTTCACCCTTAAATACATATTGGGCAGGGCCTAATAATTGAATGTCTGTAAAATCTGACCCTTGTTTGGTGAATGATACCTGCAAATCACCTCCAAGAGTGCGAACAGTAAACTGACGGCCACCATGCCACCACGAAGCAGCTATTCCTGCTGCGGTTACTCCTGTTCCACATGAAAGCGTTTCATGTTCAACCCCACGCTCGTACGTACGGATCTGAATCAGTTCATTATGAATGCTGATGAAATTGACATTCACTCCTTCTTCCGAAATAGATTTGTCAAATCGTAATCGTTGGCCTTCTGTTTCGACATCAACTTGAGGGAGGTCATTGGTCCGTATGATCAGGTGTGGTGATCCGGTATTAATCAGTAACTTGTCATCAATCTGTTTGATGCCGGAAACATTTTGCATTTTAATCAAAACCATTGCTTCATTCTTTCGCTTTTCCATGATCATAGCCTCGTGCAGCCCATCAACAGCCTCAAATATCATTGATTCACCTGCTATGCCCAATTTATTTGCAAAACTGGCAATGCACCTGCCACCATTTCCACACATACTGCCTTCAAAACCATCAGCATTAAAATAGATCATACGAAATTCAGCTTTTGAACTTCTTGTAAGCATCAAGAGTCCATCGGCACCTATGCCAAAATGGCGGTTGCATAAGAAACTGATTTGAGTTGGATCGAGTTGAATGGAACCATCCCGATTGTCAATTAATATGAAATCATTTCCTGTACCGTGATACTTATAAAAGTTAAGTTTCATATCTCTGGATATCATTCAGATTTAGGCTGAAAACCTTGTATACTATATTGTTAAAACTTCTTAAGTAGTTGTAAATTGGTTCAGTTTTTGCAATCAAATTTATGGTTTTTGATTAAATAGACCATAATTTAAACATATTAAGATCTTGGAAAGCATTATTTGGTTGGCGCAATCAATATGCTTAACAAGAATTAACATTAGATGAGAAACTTTTAAATAGTGCAATCGTTATTTATAAGCATAATATAACAAGGTTACTGAACAGGAAAATCATTCTTTCAGCTTAACATAAAACATTTTGGAATTATGAAACAGGGAATGAAAAATTTGATAGCCGGTATCGCTGGTGGTGCCTTTGTGCTGACAATATTCCTTATATTTAGTTTGGGTGATGGAAGGCAGGCACAAGTTCATGATTTACAAACGCATCGTTCGATGGTACAGCCGATTGATGTCAATGTATACCGATCAGCTTATGCCTCTATTCCACAGGAGATTAATTTTGTTGATGCTGCAGAACGTACTGTGAATGCCGTTGTGCATATTCGTACTGAAATGACACGCCGCACCTCAACCTATGATGACTTTTTTGGTTCCTTACGGGAATATTTATATGGGCAGCCTTTTCATGGCAGGTCTAATCGATTGATTGGTTTCGGCTCGGGCGTGGTCCTTTCGCATGATGGTTATATCGTAACAAATAACCATGTGGTGGAGGGTGCAGATAAAATTGAGGTTACCTTCAACGACCGACGAACCCTCACGGCCATTGTAATTGGTACAGATCCTTCTACAGATCTGGCACTTATCAAGGTTGATGCTGATAAGCTGCCATTTATTACTTATGGCAATTCAGATCAGTTAAAGGTGGGGGAGTGGGTTCTTGCTGTGGGTAACCCGTTCAACCTAACCTCCACTGTTACAGCAGGTATTGTAAGCGCAAAAGCAAGAAATATTAATATTTTGGGATCAAGGTCTTCCATTGAATCCTTTATTCAAACTGATGCAGTTATAAACAGAGGTAATAGTGGAGGAGCCTTGGTTAATACCCATGGCGAACTGGTTGGGATAAATGCAGCCATAGCTTCACGAACTGGAGTATATGAAGGCTATTCTTTTGCTATTCCTGTAAACATTGTTAGAAAAGTTGTTGACGACCTGATCAATTACGGTGAGATACAACGTGCATTTATTGGCGTAGAGATCAGAGAGATGAATGCTGAGCTTGCCGATGAGGCCGGGATGAGTTCAATAAGTGGTGTGTTTGTGGCAGGTGTGAGTGAAAACGGAGGTGCTGCCCAGGCAGGCATTAAACCCGGTGAGGTGATACTAAGTGTAAATGGACATGAAGTCAACAGTATGTCGCAGCTATTGGAAATCGTTGGCCAATATAGACCTGGAGATGAGGTAAATGTTGTTACCGGTAAAAATGACAAACAGAAATCTTATCAGGTAACCCTTAAAAATCAAGATGGGAACACTATGATTGTGAAACGTGAAGATAGTTTTTTCAATGAGTCATTAGGTGTAACACTGGAGCGTATTAATGCACAGGATAAAAATGCACTTGGAATCAATCATGGGCTGCGTGTTACCGAATTGTCAGATGGTGTGCTTCAACGAGGCGGAATCTCCAAAGGATTTATTATTACAAATATAAATGGCAATAATGTTGATACTAAAGCCGATTTGGAAGCGGCACTTGATAACTCAAGAAACAAATCTGTCAGGGTTCAGGGTATGTACCCCAATGGAATGCGAATAAGTTTCGAATTTTTCGAGTAGTTTAGAATAATTTTAAATAACTTGCGTTTTAATAATAAATGAGTATTAAATGTTTACATTCTTTGGAATGCACTGTAATACAACCTTATGACAATACATCAGTAAAGAAGTTTAATTTGAAATAAAATTTTTAATAGACAATGCAAAAAAAGTGTGAACTAAAGCACAACTTTTTTTGTTATTTATCGTAAAATATAGATTACAATGAGGCAACTTAAAATAACCAAATCGATCACGAATCGTGAGACGGCTTCCTTGGACAAGTACCTGCAGGATATCGGTAAGGAAGGCCTGATTACTGCCGAGGAGGAGGTTGAGCTTGCCCGTAGGATAAAAGCAGGCGATCAGAAGGCGCTCGAACGATTGGTAAATGCCAATCTTCGATTTGTGGTTTCTGTAGCAAAGCAATATCAAAATCAGGGGCTTAGCCTCCCCGATCTCATAAATGAAGGAAACCTGGGACTCATCAAGGCTGCCAGCAGATTTGATGAAACACGCGGATTTAAGTTTATCTCTTATGCAGTTTGGTGGATCAGGCAATCTATACTTCAGGCTCTTGCTGAGCAATCCAGGATCATTCGCTTACCTTTGAATCAGGTAGGTTCTTTAAACAAGATCAAGAAAGCCACTTCAAGGCTTGAACAGGAGTACGAACGGACACCATCAACAGATGAAATTGCTGAAAAACTTGATGTACCCGAACACAAGATTGATACAGCTTTGAAAATCTCTACACGTTATATCTCCATGGATGCACCTTTGAAGACTGACGAAGATATTATGTTTCTCGACTCATACATACCAGATGATGTTGAAGATACTGATGATCAATTGATACGTGAGTCCCTCGGCCGTGAGATACAGCGTTCATTGGCAACACTGTCAGACAAAGAACGGGATGTAATCAATATGTACTATGGTATTGGAATGAGCCATGGATTGACACTTGAAGAAATTGGTGCAAAATTTGACCTGACACGTGAAAGGGTGAGGCAGATCAAGGAGAAGGCCATTAGGCGATTAAAACATACTTCAAGAAGCAGGCTGTTAAAAGCGTATCTGGGACAATAAATTTTAATCGAAATAAACTGAAAAGCAAGGATATAAAGCTATCCTTGCTTTTTTTTCATTTACGCAATCGTTTGCGCCACAATTTGCTAAATTTGCCAAATATCTCAATGCCTGTTTTGGGCATGTAAATATGCCATAAGTATTACCTTACAAACCTTTATGAATGAATAAATTTGATGCATCACTAAAATCATGGATTGAGAACGAGAAAGCAGCAACAGAGTTTATCAATGTGGTAAGTCGGCTGTGGTTCGATAAATCCATTGAATTAATCCTTCTCCGGTCAGTTCTTGTTAACCGGGGTATCGGTAAGATACTTAATAAACACATCAGGGCTGAAACTATTCTAAAGAAACCGGTCAGGGTTCAGGATTCATTGTTAATTGCAAAGGCCATGCTCGAAGAAGATATCGCACCTGCACGCATTGATATTGGCCGGCTTAACAGTGAGTGGTCTGACGAAAAGGAAAAATATATTTCGGTGCGTGATTTTGTCCGCGACAAATTGAAAGCATTCATTAAAGCGCCACCACGAAGTACCAGGAAACAAGATGTGGTGTTGTATGGCTTTGGACGTATTGGGCGTTTGCTTGCAAGGGAGTTGATCCAATTTGCGGGCGATGGATCGCACCTTCGCTTACGAGCCATTGTAACCCGTAGCAATACACCTGAGGATATACGTAAACGAATCTCGCTGTTCAGAAAAGATTCCGTACACGGTACTTTTGATGGGGTTGCCAACGAGGACCTCGAGAACAAAGCCATGATTATCAATGGTCATACGGTTAAAATGCTGGCTGGTTCAAGCCCTGAAGATATTGATTATGAGGCAGAAGGCATAACTGATGCCCTGATCATTGACAATACAGGGGTTTATCGTGACCGTGAGGCGCTTGGCAGACATCTTAAAGCCAAAGGGGTATCAAAAGTGTTGCTAACAGCTCCTGGGAAAGGTGATATTCCTAATATAGTTTACGGTGTAAATCATGCTAATCTTGATATTGACCACGAAACGATTTTCTCAGCAGCATCATGTACAACAAATGCCATCGTGCCCGGGCTTGAGGTAATTGAAAACAAATTAGGTATCTTCAAAGGTCATATTGAAACCATACATGCCTATACCAATGACCAAAACTTGCTTGACAATTACCACAAAAAATCTCGTAGAGGCAGGTCTGCCCCCTTGAACATGGTCATCACTGAGACTGGTGCCGGATCAGCTGCAGCTAAAGCCATTCCAACTCTTAAAGGAAAACTAACTTCCAATGCAGTTCGTGTGCCTGTGCCCAATGTGTCTTTAGCAGTTTTAACCTTAGAGGTGAACAAAAAAACAACTATTGACGAAGTGAATGGTTTATTTCTTGAAGCCTCACTCAAAGGAACACTGATCGAACAGATAAGGTTCAGCAATGCCACTGAATTTGTTTCATCAGATGGTATTGGTGATTCCTGTGCATGCATATATGATAGTCCGGCAACCAAAGTGTCGGAGGACGGGCAAACTGTTGTGTTGTATTTGTGGTATGATAATGAATTTGGTTATACAAGTCAGGTGATCAGGCTGGCAAGGCATATCGGCAAGGTTAAAAGTTACCGTTACTATTAGGGTATGCTGATATCCAAGCGTCATGTCATGCTTATAACATGCTATGAGCTATTTATGAATACTATATACCTTGTTCGTGCAATGGCTGTTTTTCGTTTGTGAACAAAATAAAGTTTTGGCCTTTTTATCCTGCAATTTAGTTTTAAATTTGTCCGCTTAATGGAGCAAAAACCAAATGAAAAACACTAAATACATCTTTGTTACCGGCGGTGTTACATCTTCATTAGGCAAGGGGATAATTTCTGCTTCTTTAGCTAAGTTGCTGCAAGGCAGGGGTTTCTCAATTACTATACAGAAACTCGATCCCTATATTAATGTGGACCCGGGCACTTTGAACCCTTATGAACACGGTGAGTGTTATGTTACCGAAGATGGTGCTGAAACTGATCTTGATCTTGGTCATTATGAACGTTTTTCAAATACGCCAACCTCACAGGCAAATAATGTGACTACAGGCCGTATTTATCAAAATGTAATCAATAAAGAACGTAAAGGTGAGTTTCTTGGCACAACAGTACAGGTTATTCCACACATCACGGATGAGATACAGCGTAGCATCAAATTGCTGGGACAAACAGGGGAGTTTGACTTTGTCATAACTGAGATAGGTGGAACAGTGGGTGATATTGAGTCATTCCCATTTATTGAAGCTATACGCCAAATGCGTTGGGAAATAGGTCGTAATTGTGTTGTAATCCACCTCACCCTAGTGCCTTTTCTGCGTGCTGCCGGTGAGCTAAAAACAAAGCCCACTCAGCATTCAGTTAAAACCATGCTCGAGCAGGGGGTGCAGCCAGACATTATTGTATGTCGAACTGAAAGGCCATTGAACGAGACCATTAAGAGTAAAATTGCACAGTTTTGTAATGTTGATGTGAGTTCAGTGATAGAAAGCATTGATGCTGAATCAATCTATGAAGTGCCTGTGCTAATGCTTGAAGAAAAACTGGATGTCGAGGTACTACGAAAAACCAATACCTCTGTGCCTTCCAAAATCGATATTGAGCAGTGGAAAAAATTCCTGTTCAGGTTAAAGAAACCTACATATGAAGTTACCGTGGGCTTGGTGGGTAAATATGTTGAGCTCAAGGATGCCTATAAGTCTATTCATGAAGCTTTTATTCATGGGGGCGTTGCAAATGACTGTGCCGTCAGAATCAAATACATCCATAGCGAAAATGTTACAGAGGGTACGGTATCTCGTCTATTGTCAGATGTTGATGGGGTATTGGTTGCACCGGGATTTGGTTCAAGGGGAATTGATGGTAAGATTATTGCCATTCAGTATGTTAGGGATCATAATATTCCATTTTTTGGGATTTGTTTGGGTATGCAATGTGCTGTGATCGAATTTGGCCGCAATGTAATTGGCCTCAAGGGTGCTCATTCCACTGAAATGAATGCACAAACCCCCCATCCTGTGATTGACATAATGGAAACCCAAAAAAGTATTCATGACATGGGAGGTACCATGCGACTGGGTGCTTATCCCTGTTTACTTGAAAAGGGTTCCAAAGTTTATGAACTTTATGGCGAATTACTTATTTCAGAGCGTCATCGTCATCGA
This sequence comes from uncultured Bacteroidales bacterium, assembly GCA_937926515.1. Lineage (GTDB taxonomy): Bacteria > Bacteroidota > Bacteroidia > Bacteroidales > F082 > CALAZZ01. The sequence goes on from CALAZZ010000265.1 coordinate 11,074, forward strand.
TTTGAATTTAACAACAAATACAGGAAACAATACATTGAGGCGGGCATGAAAATGTCAGGAATTTATCCGCAAGAGGACCTTGTAGAGATCATTGAGTTGGAAAACCATCCATGGTTTATTGGCGTGCAGTTTCATCCTGAATATAAAAGTACGGTTGCCAGGGTCCATCCGCTATTTGCCGGTTTTATTGAAGCGGCTTTGAATTTTAAAAACAAATGATAATCTCGGTGTCCATTTTAAAATCTGGAACGAACACATTTTTTTACCACTGCCATCTCTTATGCTAAGGATGCTTTTATAATAAATCCGGCTGCCGGTCAGCATAAAACTATTATTTTTGCATCCCGGTCAATAATTTAATCATTTATTTTCGATGAACAGAGACTCAATACTCGGGTTTATTCTTATTGCAGCCATTTTAGTGGTTTATTCTATCTGGATGACCCCGTCAAAAGAAGAAATGGAGGAGCGACGCAGAGCCGCTGACTCAATTGCTTTTGTCAGGCAGCAGCAGCGCGTTCTGGATTCCATCAGAATGGCAGCTGAAATAGCAAGACTCCAGGACGATTTTGATCAACATGCCAGGCAGGATACAATTGAAGAGGTTGAATTATTGCATGACTATCAGCAGTTGAGGGATCAGTTTGGTGTTTTTGCCAGTTCATCTGTTGGAGATGAATCCACCTACACCATTGAGAATGAAGTAATGATTTTGACCATTGGAAGTAAAGGAGGGTATATTAAAGAGGTTGAACTTAAGAATTACAAGACATTTGATTCCTTGCCTTTACGTATCTTCGATATTAACACTTCCTTGTTTGATCTTTCGTTCTTTGCGCTTAACCGTAACATTAGTACCGCTAACTTCTATTTCGAACCGATATACAGGAATCAGAAGTTCGAAGGCAGTTCCCTGCAAGCACCTTTGAACGACAGCCTCGTTTTCAGCATGCGCTTGTATGCTGATCAGGCCGACGGAACAAAAGATCCGGATCGATATATTGAATATGAGTACCGGTTACAGGCTGATAAATATATGATGGGATTTGATATTCACCTGGTGGGCATGGACCGGATATTGGCCAGTAATACCAATTTTTTAACAATTGATTGGAAAGCCGATATGCTTCAGCAGGAGAAAAGCGTTGATCGTTTCAATGGTAGTACAATCTTCTTCCGGCATCTGACAGATGATGTTGACGAATTATCGCAAAAAGAAAGTGATGAGGAATCAGTAAGGACAAGATTGAAATGGGTTTCCTATAAGCAACGTTTCTTCTCTGCTTCTTTGATTGCGGGTAATTATTTTGATAATGCCGAACTCAGGACATCAACCAACCAATCACCAGATAATCCACGCTATTTAAAATCGATGCATGCCAGCCTCGAATTGCCGTTCAGTTTTTCCTCAGAGCAAACCATACCTATGTCATTTTATTTTGGCCCGCTTAGCTTTAGTGAATTAAGGGCTTATAAGCTTGACCTGGAGCGACAGATACCATTGGGCTGGGGTTTTTTCCTTTTGGGGTGGATCAATATTTATATCGTTATCCCAGTATTTAATTTTCTGGGTAGCTATGGATGGAATTATGGAATAGTTATCCTTGTCCTTACCATTTTACTTAAAATACTGCTATTTCCTATTGCGTATAAAACTTATTTATCATCAGCCAAGATGCGCGTGCTGAAGCCCGAGGTTGATGAGATAAGCAGTAAATATCCCAAGAAGGAAGATGCAATGAAGAAACAACAGGCAGTCATGCAACTATACAAGCGTGCAGGGGCCAATCCCATGTCGGGTTGTATTCCAATGCTTTTGCAAATGCCTATTCTGATCGCACTTTTCCGGTTTTTTCCCTCCAGCATCGAATTAAGACAGCAATCCTTTTTGTGGGCTGAAGACTTGTCGAGTTATGACAGCATCATGGACCTGCCTTTCAATATTCCATTCTATGGTGATCATGTAAGCTTATTTACCCTGTTGATGAGCATATCTACGATCATTTATACTCATCTCAATATGAGCATGACCGGATCGCAAGGCACTCAAATGCCCGGTATGAAAACCATGATGTACCTTATGCCGATCATGTTCTTGGGATTGTTCAATGGCTATGCATCTGGCTTAAGCTACTATTATTTTCTAGCCAATGTCATCACATTTGTGCAGATGTATATTTTCAGATTATCTATTGATGAGGACAAACTTCGCTCAAAAATTGAGGCCAACAAGAAAAAGCCAATCAAGAAATCAGGTTTTCAAAAAAGGTTGGAAGAGGCTGCAAAAAAGCGAGGTTACCAGATGCCTAAAAAATGAGTCTTTAATTAATCATGCAACTTACATATTTTGAACGTATAGGTCAGGACAATCTCAAGCAACTGATTGCCTCCTTTTATGAAGAAGTGAAGGAGAACGAAATACTTAGACCCATGTATCATGGAGATATGGAGGCGGCAGAGCGCAGATTGTTTTTGTTTATGGTACAATATCTTGGCGGTCCGGCCACTTATTCTGAACGCAGGGGCCATCCACGTTTGAGGATGCGTCATATGGTTTTTCCAATTGATGAAAAAGCCAAGGAGGAGTGGTTAAATTGTATGCACAAAGCGATGGATAAGATCGAGATTGACCCTGAATCAAAGCAGTACTTGTGGAATTATTTTGTTCAGACAGCTAATTTTTTGAAAAACAGGTAGTACAGGAATTGGATGGAACAAATGATAGTAAAAACTACCTGACGCTTTACCACATATTGAACAGTGTAAGCCTTACATCTAAAAAATCTGCTACATGTCCGTGAGCACGTAAACCCAATCCAGTCATCATCCAGGAATTTACTTTATAATTGAGGGTGTACCTTTGGTAAACATCATGTTTTTCTGTAGCTGATTTTTTCAGGTAAAAACCAAAAGCCTGGCTAAAGAGAAATCTTCCAAGTATGATCTCATTTTTTGGGGCGATACCAACACTTACAAAATCAGTTTCACCTTCATTTGCAAGTGCTTTATGTGCTCCCTGCTTGACAATTTCGGCATGGATGCCGATGCTATTGATGCGGCTGATTTGTTTTAAGTAATGCATGCCACTGCCACCAACCATATACCAGGTGCCATCTACTTTTCTGATCAGGGTTCCGAAAAGCTCAATTCCAAACCGGTTATTTGGCTTTCCCGGAAGCCTCCATTCAGTTTTTTCAAACCGATTAAATTCCATTTGCCTGTTTGAGTGAGATATGCCAAAAATGGCAGTTGGAAAATTAATTCCTTTATTCGGCTCTGTGATCCCTCCGCTTGAAATGTGGTTGTAACTAGCGCCTAGATGTACCATCCAGTTAGGTAAAACCTGGTAATTGAACTGTATGCCCATGCTGCCCGAAAGTGCAAAATGAGAAGAATAGGAGAGGTTATGTGGGTTGTTGAATTCATCATAAGGCTTTGTCAAATAAGGGACTCCAAAAGCGAGCCTTAGGCCAAAATGCAGTCGTTTCGAACCGATAAAAACTGGCTCGAGCACTACCGTTGGGTTGATGCCATAGCCCAGAATACGATTATTGTCAAAGCTCCAGAACTCAAGGGCAAATCCAGCCTTGGGCATGCACAAACATAAATCCCACATGGATTGGTCAGCATATTGCAGGTAATACCCGAATGACATGGCCATTGGGTAAGAGTCCTTAACGGCAACAATATCATGCGAATGAACGATAATATAGGATGCATGGATGTTGCTTCCGACTATGCGATAGGGTTTATCCGGGCCCGGTCCGGCCTGGCTCTTAAACAAGAAGGTCAAACAAAAGATGACTAAAATAAATCTCCTCATTTTGAGTCGCCTACGAAATAATCTTCCTTATCGGCAAATAAAACATTGAAAGTGGTTAGACTACCATAAATACGGGTGATGTATTGCTGCAAGCTAATTTTCTCATCTTCTTCAAGCTCTGATGAGTTAATACGCTGCTCCATCACACGCAGCCTGTCTCTGACCATCACTATTTTATGAAAAAATGACTCGATTGGTACTTCTTTGCTTTTTAAGGCCGGGTTTGCCGGTTTAAGTACCAACATACCACCACGCCATCTATCGCCTATTGATACCGTTTCCTGTATATCTGTGATTCTTCTTAGCAGCCTGGTGAAAACTCTTTCTACCTTCTCAAAACTAACAAGATCCATTTCACTTCCAACATAATCCAGTACCTCAATGCCTTTGAATGATTTCAAGATGGATTTAGTTCCGTAATCTATAAATGTGATTTCATAGGCATCAGCATAAACCTGTATGACAACGCCTTTACCAAATTCGGGATGCTTTACACGCGACCCGATACCCAAAGTGATGTGCTCCATAGATGAAAATTTATTGCAGTGGCAAAAATAAGCATTTGCATCCTGACTGCGATGGGTTTGATATCAATTATAAACCGGTTTTGGCAAGCAGGTTTCGATGAATTGTAAGCACTTGTGGGATCAAAAGGTTTTCATCGTCATTTTTTATGATGAAGTCTGCCAGCTCTGTTTTTTGTTCATCGGACCATTGGTACTGCATACGTTTTTTAACAGCATCAAGGCCTACATGATCCCTTTCCATCACACGTTTGATCCTGATTTCAGCAGGTGCTACTACGAGGATATTGTAATCCAGTTGTTTGTAGTATCCGGTTTCGAATAAAATGGCAGCTTCATACAATATATAGGGGCAATTAGTTTGTTGATCAACCCATGAACTGAACTTTTGCCTGACAGCTGGATGGATCAGGTTGTTAACAAAAGAGACGGCATTGGGATCACTAAAAAGTATGTCTGCGAGTTTTTTCTTATTTAATTGACCATTTGAAAAATAGATTTGATCCCCAAACCTGACAGACATTTTTGCTTTGACCTCTTGTTCCATATACAGGGCTTTAGCCTGTTGATCCGCTTCAAATACAGGAATTCCCAATTTATTGAATACCATCGAACTCAGCGTTTTGCCACTTCCGATATTACCTGTAATTCCAACTCTTATCATGGTCTGGTACGGATATATTCAACAAAACCAGGAGAAATGGTCAGGTTCTTAATTTTTTTTGGTTGATGTGCAACAGTCAAGCTTAACGTTGGCTTATTTTGATGTAATCCATTTGTATCAAGCAGTATCTTAAAATCGGAACCGGATAAGTTTGCGTAATCTTTCAGGCTGACCAAAAACTTAGCCGTAACTTGCTCAGGAAAAATCTTTAGGCTTGTTTGAAGATCGGGTTGTTTAACAGGAAGTATCAAGGTAGTTTCAGTAAAGCGTTCAACTTCAACAACAAGTTCTATCTCTTCAGGGTTAATACTTATCACTTCAGGACTGTATACTAAAGGTAAACGTACTCTTATTGTCTGATCAATATCCTGCAGGTTCAAATGTTGTGTAAAAATAATGTTCATCGTATCGATCACCAAAGCAGTTCCAAACACAGTGATTGAGTCAGGATCAGTTCGTGATTCACTATACTGTTGATATTGATCCTTGAAGCTTAATGAGAGATTTGGAATGACCTTAATTTTTTTACTGTATAGTTCTTCGAGACGGAACCGGATTTCCGTATCATCAAAGGCTATTTCTGTGTCGTTTATTTTGAATTTCCTGGCTAGCCATTCTCTGAGGTTTGAGGTATTAATGTAATACTCAACCGAATTTCGTTTTCGGTATGGAATCTGATCAAGTGGGATCAGAATTTCGCGAATATTAGTAAGATAGATTGTTTTGAAGATTACAAATCCTCTACTGGTAACAGTAAAATTGAGGTACTCATCTGTTTTTTCGACCAGTGTTTTATTTGCAGGTATTTCATCGTAATACACAGGTAAACTTACTCCAACAGTATACTCATCTGAGAGTTTAATCAGCAACCATAAAATGGTGGAGACAAGCACAAAAATCAGGAAGACCGAAAGTTTGTTTCGATTCCTGTTAACTGATTCGAGCACCTTGACAATTTGCCGGAACTTTTTCATGTGAAAAAGGCAGGTTTTACCGGCCAAATTTCGTTATTTATTCAATCCAACTTGTGTATTGTCCATGACAATGGCACTTTTCTCAATAAGAAGTTTGCCGCCATCGACAACTTCAATCAGAACTGCTGTTTCTTTAATATCAAGCACTTTTCCATGAATACCACCCAAGGTGATAATTTTATCGCCTTTTTTGAGGGACTCACGGTATTTGCGTTGATCTTTCGCTTTTTTCATCTGTGGTCGAATGAAAAAGAAATAGAATACGACCATGATCAGGATTAGAGGCAAAAAGGACATCAAACCTCCACCTTCACCCTCGGGTGATGGTCCAAAAAGCAATAAACTAAGAATATTCATTTTTTATATTGATTAAGTGATTATTATGGTAAGGCCACCTGGGCTTTAACCCTAAGATGTGTTAAGCTTGGGCTTGTGTTGCTAAGAACTGTCACTGTCTTGTTTTGAACACCCCGCAGCCCATTGCTGTCAAAAATAATTTCGATGGTGCCTTCTTCACCTGGTTTCAAAGCTTTGGTGGTGTAAGTGCTTGCCGTACAACCACAGTCAGCACTTACTTTACTTAATATTAGATTCGCATTTCCTGTATTCTTAAACCTAAATGTGTAAGTGGCTTTTTCACCTTGAATTAGCCTTCCGAAATCAACTTCTGTCCTGCCGAATTCAATTTTGGCCATAGGTGAAACTTTTTGGCCTTCGGCAGATTTAGGATTTCTGACTAGCTCAGCATCTAATGGTTTTTGGGACTCTTCACATGAGGACCCAATTATTAGGGTAACTACAAAAAAGAACAGCAATGATAATTTACTTGCAAATTTCATTTGGAGATACTTTCATAAATTTTCAGTTGCAAAGATACGATTTTTGGCAAGGATTGATGAAAAGGGTATTATGGCTTATCGAAATAATATACCCATTCTGACCCCGACAATTAATTGTTAACAAATTCCTATGAATGAGATAAATAAAAAAGATGAACGTATTTTTACCTTATTTGTTCTGGCTGCCCATAATGGTTAGTGAACCCTTATACACATCATAACTTTTGAAACCTTCACATTCAAGCACGTAGAAATAGACACCATCTTTCAGGTTTCCTCCGTCCCAATTGTTCTGGTAATTGGTGGATTCATAAACTTTTCTACCCTGCCGATTATAGATAACCAAGCTTGTCCGAAGGTAATAATCTGAGAGCGGCCTTTCACCAATAGCACTTAACCTTTTAAGGCTATTTTCGTCATCTTCTTCCCCTGGGGGTGCTTCAGTTATAACAAAGTAATCGTTTATGCCATCTCCATTTGGTGTAATCACATTTGGTATTTGCAATTTGATGGGCATCACTTTTATTTCCTTGAAAAAGATAGTGTCGCAACCTTGTGGATTAAAAACTGTTAAAATAATATTGTAATCTCCTTCTTCAGTATAAAGATGTCTAGGGGTAAGGGCATCCGAGGTAGGGCTTTCATCTCCAAAATCCCAGAAATGATTTGTGACCTCAATCTCGCCCATGCTTAAGTTTTCGTATGAAAAATCTACAAAAGGATTTTGAATATATGCCGTATCAGGTTCTGAAATGATAACAATATCAGGATTTGGATAGGCAGCCGTAAAAAATGAGTCCACCTGCCGACATCCAAATGAATCTTCGACTTCAATAAAATACCAAAGATGTGCCTTTAAGCCTATAGCAAGGGATGGATTGCCTGGTGCGATTTGCAAGGGATTTACCTGCCAGAAATAAATGTAATTATCTGCCTCGCCTGAAGCAGTTGCTTGAAGCACAGCTGTGTTTCCGTTGTCTTGATCCCCGTTTGTGCAGGTGAGTTGCATCTGCTCGAAGTCAATATCAAACCGGGGTCTGACTTCCAGCTCAAAATACGGACTCAGGCAAGATTCACCGGTAGTGGTATCAGTTACAGTTACACGAAAAGTTGTGGTTTCCAACACCCTGACTAAAATACTTGATGTGGTTTGCCCATCGGGTTCCCATTCATATATATAATTTTCGTTCTCAGCAACACTGAGTGTGACGAATTGCCCACTGCAAACAGGCAAGTCAGCACTGGAAGTAATTTCGCAATCAATAAATTGAGCATGTGTGTGGTTAGAATAGAATAAAATATAAGTAAGAAACACAAGAAATATTTTAAATGCTTGTGATTTATAAGATTCTGTTCTGCGTAATTCTGCGCTCATGCGTAAAATAATTGTGGGACTAAATTTGGTATAATAACCGCAAAAGTAGAAAAAAAGTATGCTTAGCCATCTAAGTAAATTGATTAAATGGATAGGTTCCACCTAATTGTTAGGTGAAACAAGATGCTTTAATCAAATGATATGTCCGGTTTTTGAGATTAAATTCAGAAGCGCTTGTTCACAAGCATTAGCAAGGTACAGTCATTGATAACTTCAATGCCTTCATTGACAGCCAAATTTTGCAATTCGGTATTCTCTGATCCCGGATTGAAGATCAGTTTTTCAGGTTTGATGCTTAAAATATATTCATAGTAATTCAACTGATTTATTTGGCTGAGGTATAGGGTTATAGCATAAACGTCTTGGGTATCAACCTTTCCTAAACGTACACGAACATCGCCAATTACACCTTCTTTACTACCGATGGCAATTACCTCATAACCATGAGTATAAAGGCTTCTTACCGCTATATTGGAATACCTAAGGGGATTTTCGGAAGCACCTAAAACTACAACTTTTCTTTTCAATGATGTTTAGCGATATTGCTTATAAACGATGGAATTGATATTCATACCTGCTCCAACTGAAGCAAAAATCAGGTGGTCACCATTTTTTATGTTGTGTCCATTCAGTTTCCCGCGCATAACCATGTCATAAAGTGTTGGAATGGTTGCAACTGAGCTATTTCCCAATGTCTGGATGTTCATCGGCATTACTGAAGTGGGCTCAGCTTTCATTTTATACAGCCTGTAAAAGCGTTGTACAATAGCCTCGTCCATTTTTTCATTTGCCTGATGAATTAATATTTTGTTGATCTGTTCGATTGAAACACCTGATTTGTCAAGTGCAAGTTTCATCGCAGTTGGGACATTTGAAAGGGAATATTCATATATTTTACGGCCATTCATCTTGATATACCTGATTTTTCCATTGCTGGCAGGCTGATTGGATTTGCCATAATACAAATAGTATGCTTCATCAACGGTATGTGACATCATGGACGATGCCAAGATGCCAAATTTTTCATCAGATTCGATGCCTTCGAGAACGGTTGCGCCTGCTCCATCAGAAAAGATCATAGTATCCCTGTCGTAAATATCAACCACTCTTGAAAGGGTTTCAGAGCCTATGATCAAACATCTTTTTGCCAAACCGGTGCGTATATACGAGTCAGCCTGAATAACACCCTGAAGCCATCCAGGACATCCAAATATGATGTCATAAGGAATGCAGGAAGTGTTTCGTATGCCTAGTTGGTTTTTTACTCTAGAGGCCAAACTGGGAAGCATATCCGACTGATATGTTCCTTCCATCACATCACCAAAATTGTGGGCAACAATGATTTGGTCCAGTGTTTCAGGATCAATACCGGCATCATCCAAAGCCTGCTTCGCTGCTAAATATGCAATTTCTGAGTTTTTTTGATCCTCACGCGCCCAACGCCTTTCACTTATGCCTGTAATATCTCTAAATTTCCGCACAACATCCTCTCCAGGACTGTCAATAAGAGTTTGGTCTTTTTCAAAAAAAGTCTGCTTTGCGAAAATACTGTTCTTAATGATTCTTTCAGGAATGTAACTTCCTGTTCCCGTGATAATGGTATTTATATATTTCTTCATGTGGCAGCAGTTAAATAAAAACAGGGCATGTATTCATTAGTTAAATAAACTAACATCAAAAGCCCTGAGCGACAAAAGTAAGCATTTTCTAAACAACTTAATCTTAATATTAAGTTTGTATGGCTCCATTTAGGTAAACAAGCCAAAATGCCAGTGAGTTACCTATTTAAATCTGACATATTTTCTTGTCTGAGCACCGATACACTATTGGTAAGAGATTTGATGATTCTATAGAAAAATCAGTAACAATGAATTTAAATCAGTTTACCATAAAATCACAGGAAGCTGTACAAAAAGCTCAAGAAATTGCAATTGCATATAATCATCAGGCCATTGAGAACACTCATTTATTGAAATCGCTCTTAGTGGTTGATGTGCACCTGGTGCCATCAATTCTTAAGAAGCTTGGTGTTCAGGTTGAGAAATTGTCAAAAGCCATTGATGCTGTTTTGGATTCTATGCCTAAAGTTAGGGGAGGCGAGCAATATTTTTCACAGGAAGCATCAGGCACTTTACAGAAAGCCATTGGAATGTTGAAAGAGTTTGGCGACAGCTATGTATCTATTGAACATTTGCTGCTCGCAATCTTTGATAGCCCTGGTGCGGCCTCAAAGCTGTTGAAGGACAATCAGATAAACCGCAAGGAACTGCTGAATTCCATCAAGGAGTTGAGGAAGGGTTCCACTGTGAATAGCCCATCAGCCGAGCAGCAATATGATGCTCTTAACCGGTATGCCAATAATCTAAATAAAATGGCACAGTCAGGCAAGCTTGATCCGGTAATCGGAAGGGATGAGGAAATCAGGCGTGTGCTTCAAATTCTTTCGCGCAGGACCAAGAATAACCCGATTCTGATTGGAGAACCCGGCGTTGGTAAAACTGCCATTGCTGAGGGTATAGCTCATCGAATCATAAATGGGGATGTGCCTGAAAACCTTAAAAACAAATTGATCTTTTCATTGGATATGGGATCCTTAGTTGCTGGAGCCATGTACAAGGGGGAGTTTGAAGAAAGGCTCAAAAGTGTGGTACGGGAAGTTGTTGCGGCTGAAGGAGAGATCATTCTGTTTATTGATGAGATCCATACTTTGGTTGGAGCCGGCAAAGGTGAAGGTGCCATGGACGCTGCCAATATATTGAAACCCGCCCTGGCACGGGGTGAATTGCGGGCTGTTGGAGCAACTACTTTGAAAGAATATCAAAAATATTTTGAGAAGGACAAGGCCCTTGAGCGGCGATTCCAGATTGTCATGGTTGAAGAACCTGATTCGGCTGATGCCATTTCAATTTTAAGAGGACTGAAGGAGCGTTATGAAAGTCATCATCAGGTCCGCATATTAGACGAAGCAATCATTTCGGCAGTGGAACTATCGCAGCGCTATATCTCTGATCGTTTTCTTCCGGACAAAGCCATAGACCTGATAGATGAAGCAGCATCACGTTTGCGATTGGAGATAAACTCCTTACCTGAAGATCTTGAAAAAGTGGAACGTCGTATCAGACAGCTGGAGATTGAGAAGGAAGCCATCAAACGTGAAAAAGATGAAATCAAGCTCAATACCATTTCAAAAGAGTTGGCTGAGTTGACCGATTCACGAAACCAAATAAGAGCACGTTGGCAAGCAGAGAAAAACCTGGTGGAAGAAATCCAGAAGCACAAAAAAGCGATTGAACAGTATAAGCTGGAAGCTGAACAGGCTGAACGAGATGGCAATTTTGGTCTGGTTGCGGAACTACGCTATGGAAAAATTCGTGATGCCGAGGGTGCCATAGAGGACGCAAAAAAGAAACTAGTCGAGGTTCAGGGTGAGAATCCTCTTATCAATGAAGAGGTTAGTAGCGATGAAATAGCAGAAATTGTTGCCCGATGGACCGGAATACCTGTAGCTCGTATGCTGCAGAGTGAGCGAGAAAAACTTTTAAATCTGGAGAATGAACTGCACAAACGTGTAGTCGGGCAGGATGAAGCCATTAATTCTGTTTCAGATGCCATACGTCGAAGCAGAGCAGGATTGCAGGATGCAAAGCGTCCCATAGGTTCATTTATTTTTTTAGGTTCTACAGGCGTAGGGAAAACAGAATTGGCTAAGGCCTTAGCTGAATTTCTCTTTGATAATGAACATGCCATGGTTCGCATTGATATGTCAGAATACCAGGAGCGACATGCTGTTTCACGATTGGTGGGAGCACCACCAGGATATGTAGGTTACGAAGAGAGCGGGCAGCTGACCGAGGCTGTCCGGCGCAAGCCCTATGCAGTGGTTCTGCTGGACGAAATAGAAAAAGCCCATCCCGACGTGTTCAATATCCTGCTGCAAGTGCTCGATGATGGCCGCCTTACTGATAACAAGGGGCGTACGGTGGACTTCAAGAATACCATTGTTATTATGACTTCCAACATTGGTTCAATGGTCATCCAACAGAGATTTTCGGAGATCAAAAAAGGAGAGGAAGATGTCGAGTTTGAACAAACGCGAAAAGCGGTCCTTGGCTTGCTAAAGACACAACTGCGGCCTGAGTTTTTAAACCGGGTGGATGATATCATCATGTTTAAGCCATTATCGCAAAACGAGTTGGTGGATGTGGTTCGATTACAAATCAACAGGATTAAGGAAATGATGCTAGCCAATGGAATGCAAATTGAAATCAGCGATGCTGCACTTGAATGGATCGCCGAGGCAGGTTTTGATCCTAATTATGGTGCCAGACCGGTAAAACGGGTTTTGCAGCGGCAATTGCTAAACGAGCTTTCGAAGATGATACTTGCCGGAGAAGTGGATAAAAACAAACCGGTTAGGGTGAATATTCTAGATGGAAAACTCAACTTCATCAATTAGACTGAAGAATTTGAGTAAGACTATATATTAACAAGGCACTAGATGATTTATTGAAAACAATTTGATGGAGTAAAATTAATAACTGAGTTTAGATAACCAGTTATTATTGAGATGAAATCACACAGTATTATGATAAATTTTGAATGCTACACATTAAACCGGATATGTAAAATATCCCCTTCCTCCACAACATAGTTTTTGCCTTCAACCTTAAACTTTCCGGCATCCTTCACTCCCTGTTCGGATCTATATTGAATGAAATCGGTGTATTTCATCACTTCGGCACGGATAAATCCACGTTCGAGATCGGAATGGATCACGCCTGCTGCCTGAGGCGCTGTCATACCTTTTCGGATGGTCCATGCGCGTATCTCTTTTGGTCCTGCCGTAAAAAATGACTGCAGATCAAGGATTTTATAGGCAGCTTGGATCAACCTGTTCACACCGGGTTCTTTTAGTCCTGCATCATTCAGAAATACATTTCTGTCTTCGGGATCATCAAGCTCAGCAATTTGCGCTTCCAATTCACCTGCTATATGAATAATTTCGGTTTGTTCTGCTTTCAATGCTTCAGCGACAGCCCTGGTGTGTTTATTGCCATCCACTACAGATTTTTCGTCAATATTACATACATATATAACAGGTTTCATTGTTAACAGCTGCAGATCAGCAACATATTTCTTATCCTCTGCCTCTACCGGGGTGTTTCTGGCATTTCCGAAATTTTCAAGATGATCCTGATATTTTTTGAGTACATCATATACTTTCCTGGCTTCTTTGTCTCCAATTTTTATCAGCTTTTCTATTCTTTGAATTTTTCGATTTACCAGGTCTAGATCACGTACCTGCAATTCAAGGTCCACAATTTCCTTGTCACGAACAGGATCAACGCTTCCTTCAACATGGGGCAGATTCTCATCATCAAAGCAGCGCAATACATGTATTAATGCATCCATTTGCTGGATGTCGGCAAGGAATTTATTTCCCACTCCTTCGCCATGGCTGGCACCTTTGGCGAGGCCCGGCACATCAACTATTTCAACGGTGGCAGGAATTACTTTTTGAGACTTGATGATTCTATCGATTTCATAAAGTCTGTTGTCGGGCACTTCAACCATTCCTATATTAGACTTGATTGCACTGAATGCAAAATTTGATGCTTCAGCTTTTGTATTTGACATACAATTAAAAATGGTGGTTTTTCCAATATTTGTCAGGCCAATGATGCCACAGTTGAGTGCCATGATGAATTAAATTATT
>CALAZZ010000266.1 GCA_937926515.1 uncultured Bacteroidales bacterium
CACCATAATCATAATCCTCATCAATATGGATAATATACACATCCTGTCGTTGTGCAAACTGGTATATTGCTCCTGGTTTTGCAGTACAGGAAATCATGTTTACCATCCAAAACTCACGCACATGTTCAACATCTCCCGTTGCCTTTAGGTAATTGATCGAGTTCATGATTGATTGCTGTGAGAAATAAGCAAAACTTTTAAGTTCACTTATAACCAATTGCCTTTTTTCTTCACGGGTCATGCTCTCAAGTATCTGACTCAGTGATGCAACATCGTACTGCTCACTCATTTGTATAGTTATTGCAATCATGTCAGAAGAGCTCGCATTGTCGATTGTTATTTGAAGACTTGGTGATATAATTTGTGTGTTTGCTTTTATAAAAAATAGTGTCATTATGAAAAGCGTAAAGATTTTTCTACTCATATTCAATGTTTTTGGTATATAAAAAATAATGCTTTTGAAGTTTTGATTGATTTTTTGATATCATTTCATTTATATTTAACAGTTGCCACACACCAGTCCTTGACTGATAAAGATGGCGTTGCTCGGACGAACTTATTCTTCCCCAGCCAAAAAACATATTTCGTGGTGCAATAGAGGACAGAGTGTCTTAAGGCTCTACGGCCAAAATGGGGCTCAGAATTCAGCCCTGCATAAAAATATTGTGTCTGAAATAGAAAGTCGTGATTGATTGAGGGGGGGGGGTAACACCTTATTATACAGATCATTACAAATGTCTGCAGCATGGCAATCAACTCTTTTGGCCGGCATGAACGACTGCTGTGCCCGGGATGTGGCCGGATGGTTCATTTTTTAATGGTTCCGGTACTAAAATGGTATTTTCTATACATTAATACCCATAAGCCCTTAAACCTAACCATTTGACTATGGTTTTTTTAAGGTCATTATCCAATTTAGAATGATTATGAATTATAGGTGCTGTTAATCAGCGCTTTCCAATTATCATTGTTAACGGCTTTTCACAACTCCAGGTGGAATCGCATGGTTATATCAGTACCCTATACTTTCTCGGCATCAAAGTGATGCCAAGCCGGACAAAAAGATTCTTATGCCTTGATAAAAAGATTTTTTTACCTCCGAGCCCAAATGCTACTTCCCAGCTATCTTAATAGCCTGCAGTTTTTCAATTCGGTGGTGTTGACTGCCAACACCTCAAAGATAATGCTTTCAATTAATCGACAAGGCGGTTTTTTTTAGTAACTCAAACCTATTTAAGGTTTCAAAAACCTTGAAGGTCTTTTTTCTAATACCTACTGCACCACCAACTTCTCCACCAACCACTGCTCGCCATCCCAAACCCTAACCAAATACAATCCCCTGGGCAAATTTGCCACCTCAATTTTGTGAAACTGGCCGGTGGGCTGTGCCCTGTACAGCAACCTTCCTGTGGGGCTGTAGAGCTCGATATACATAGCGGTTAGCGGCATGTTTTCTGGCAGTTGCACCCAGGTTTCGCTGGTGGCAGGGTTGGGGTAAAGCTGCAATTGCATCAGGCGTTCCTCCCGCAGCCCCACCGTGGTATCCTGTATTTCAACGATCCAAATATCGGTTTGGCCTTTTAGGTCGCAGTCCACATCCATACCCCAGGTGCGGGTGGTGGCGCCAAGCAGGAAATGGTGGTCGGAGAATATGTGTATGGAGAACAGGCTGTTGTCCACCTGGCTACCGAGGCATTTGGTCCATTCAATTTCGCCTTCCGGCGACAGCTTGTACAGGATTACTGTGTGTGTGCCAGGCAGCGATTCATTACAAACCACTGTGCCGTTCCTGGATGTTGTATTGCCCCCCACTAAATAGCCCCCATCCTGCATAGGCATGATGAATCGTGGAACATCAAAGCCCGTGCCACCCAAACAACGATGCCATTCAATTACTCCTGTTTCATCAAGCTTCACTACCCACATATCATTGGTGCCTCCATCTCCCGGTGTACCGTGGAAGCAGTCCACATCCCCGTCACCGGAAGAGATGGCGCCTAAAAAGATAAAGCCACTATCCTGTGTTTGAATGATATCGGCCACAATATCTGATTCGGTGCCACCGTAACAATTTTGCCATTCTATTTGCCCTTCACCATCCAGTTTGATTACCCAGGCAGTACTCCACTCACTGGCAACAGCATCAGGGCAATAAACATCGCCATCATGGGAACTTGCGCCCCCCCCCCCCACGATATAGCCCCCATCAGCAGTAGGCGCTATACTATTTCCCCAGTCATTGCTGCTGCCCCCAAAAGTACGTTCCCAGATGATCTCTCCTTCCCAGTCCACCTTCACCACCCACACATCGAACATGCCGTTGTTGTGGCTGATGTCGCCATCCACCGAGCCGGTTTTGCCGGTCATCACATAGCCGCCTTCATGGGCATAGATTAGTTGGGAGGCGATTTCTTTGTGTGTGCCCCCATAACAACGGGTCCATTGTATGTTGCCCAGGCTGTCGGTTTTTACCAGCCACCAGTCGCCATTGGTGCTGTGGTTGCAACCCACATCGCCATTGGTGGAGTAGGTGTGCCCAAACATCACATAGCCCCCGCCTGGGGCGGGGAGCATATTGGCAGGGTAATCCTCATCACTGCCTCCGTATGTCTTTTCCCAAATGATCTGGCCATTTTCATCAGTTTGAAATAGCCAAAAATCATTTTTACCGTGGTTGTAGGATACATCACCATCAGAAGAAGACGTACTGCAAAACGCGTAAAACCCATTATTATGAGGCATAACCGTCCAGGCACCTTCCCATACAGACCCCCCGTAACATTGCTGGAAAACAATTTCAAATTCCTGGGCATTTATTTGAAAGGTATAAAGCAGGAACAGGGTATATATAACCGTTGTTTTCATCTTATTCATTGTAAACAACAGCACAGATATCACTTGCCATCTGTGCTGTTGTAATTATTCATTTTAACGCTCAATGACAAGCTTTCCTGTTTTGGAGGCCTGAGCTGTTTTCAAGGTATAGTAGTAAATACCAGGGCTTATGTGGCGTGTATCCCACACATACTGGCCGGTCTTGTTGCTCAGCTCAATACGATGTAGTTGGCGGCCCTGTGTATCAGTTATTTCCAGCAAGGCGGTTTCAGCCTTACCAGCAAGTTGGTAATCAAAGCGCACCCAGCTGCTGGCCGGGTTGGGGCGGGCTTCAATTTGTGGTTCGTGCAGCTTGTGCAGCGGTGGGGTTACGACCGGTTTGGTTTTCAGGCCTTCTTCTACTTCGGCCGGGCAGTCGCAATAGTCATTGCCATACACAAAGGCCAGGATGTTGCGTGCCTGCATGCCTGCCAACCCGGTGCTTTCTGCCACCAGCCCTTCCAGTTGTTCTTTTTCGGCTGGGGTAAGCTGGAAGATGCTGCGGCCCTGGTTGTGCAAGCCGGCTTGCAGTTGCTTGAGTTCCATAAAGCGGCCATGTTCAGCTAGTGCATCCCCCGTGTAGTCGTACAGTTGGGGCAGCATGGCGGCAAGTGCCAGCGCATTAGTAGTTTCCCCGCTTTCTAGATAGGAATCCACAATTTGCAGGTCCATGGGCAGGCTTTGCCTGGCGGCCATAAAGCTGCGTATGGCGGCTTCATCACGAATACTGTCGTTCAGCTTGTCGCG
>CALAZZ010000267.1 GCA_937926515.1 uncultured Bacteroidales bacterium
CTGATTTAGATAACAATGAGGATGAAGCAGACGTTGATCCGCAGTCAGCTGACCTCTTGTTGGTGAAGAATGCCCAACCCAGCCCGGTGGTGGCTGGTGGCACTATAACCTTTACCATCAATGTGACCAACCTTGGCCCCAACGATGCATTGAACACCACAGTGGAAGATGTACTGTCGGCCGGACTTACCATTAAGCATGCAAATCCAAGCACAGGAAGCTGGTTGGCACCTGTTTGGACAATTGGCACACTGCCGGTAGGCGACACTGAAACCCTCACCATCACAGCCAGTGTAGGCAGCGATGTTACCGGAACGGTTACCAACGTAGCTACAGTAAGCAGTTCAACCACTGACCTCAATCCTGGCAATAATACCGATAATACGGAAACCCCGGTTGGCCTTGAGGCTGATCTGGCCATTCACAAGGCAGCCACACCGGCTTCTTATGTGCCGGGCGGACAAGTGAACTGGGTAATCACAGTGACCAACAACGGGCCAAGTGATGTGAGCGATGCACTGGTCAATGACCTTTTCCCGGCTGCTGTGAGCGACATCAGTTGGAGCGTGAGCACCAACGGCAACGCATCGGCAGCGAACATGAGCGGCAATGGCCACATCGAAGATGAATTGGTAAGCATTGCCGCAGGACCAGGCAACAGCGTCATTTACACCGTAACAGCCACTGTGGATTGCGACTTCACTGGCATGTTACAAAACACTGCTACGGTGGATGCACCCGATGGTGTGACTGACAATGATCCAGACAACAACAGTTGGCAAAGCGAACACACCCAGGGTGGCGACCCGCTCTTGGTGCAGGTTCTGGAATGTGATATACCTTCTGATGATTATGTGGATTGGGCAGTCCATCTTGACCCATCTACAGATGCGCAAAATGCAAGAGGTACATCTATTACTACTGACCACTTTGGCAATGTATATACCGCTGGTTACTTTAATGGCACCATGTCATCAACCAGCTTATGTGCTGACATTACAGGTAATGGCAATCCCCAAGGCGACATCTTCATCAAAAAAACCGATATCAACGGTAATTGCCTTTGGATTGTCAATATGGGAGCTGCCGGACCTGATCAGGTATATTCCATCACGGTTGATTCACATGGTAATGTCTATGCAACCGGCGAATTTGCCGGCACAGTTGATTTTGATCCACACCCAATAAATACATTTAACCTTTCTTCGCATACTAATAATATCGCTGACACTGATGTCTTTGTCTTAAAGCTAAACTCACTTGGTGAATTTCAATGGGCTGTGAAACTGGGAGGGAATAGCGATGACAGAGCGCGAGGAATTGCCCTTGATGCTGATGGAAATGTATTAGTTACGGGTTTCTTTAATAATACACTGGATACATATGCTGGTTCTGGAACTGGCACAATTAACTTGACCAGTACACAAGGCTCAGATATTTTTATTGCAAAGATTGACCCCGCAGCTAATTTATTATGGGCTAGACGTATAGGAAACAATGATTCGGATGAAGGATCATCCATTGCAGCTGATTTATCAGGTAATATTTATGTGTCAGGCCGCTTCGGCGGGGCTGTTGACTTCGACCCAGAGGGGTCACCTTATATCCTTACTAGTACAGGAGCTTACGACGCCTTTATTCTTAAGCTTGATGCATCCGGTAATCTTGCTTGGTCTAGAAGAATAGGCACAAGCAACGGTCCGTCGGCAAGTAACGATATAAAAGTTGATAAGGATGGGAATATAATATTAGCGGGTTTTTATCAAGGATCTTCGCCAACCATCGGCAGCACTTCAGGTAGCACAGCTTTACCCATTCCAACTGCTGTAAATGAAGACTTCCTTGTCATTAAGATGAATCCTGAAGCTGACGTGATTTGGGCTAGGGGTCTCGGTGCAGCTGGAACAGAGGTAGGACACAGCCTGTACCTGGATTACTTTGGTAACTTCTACATAGCCGGTGAAATGGGTACGGCGATGATTGACTTCGATCCTCACCCAGTGAATACCTATAATCTAAGTACAAACGGAGGACAAGATATAGTTTACTTCAGCCTGGATACGGACGGTGATTTTCGATGGGCAAGAAATTATGGAAGCAATAGTAGTGATGTAGCTCTGGGGATAGCTGTTGATATTTATGGAAATGTAATTGGAACAGGTTACTTCAACACTGGAACAGTGGTTTTCGATCCTGCGCCTGGCCAGGGAAATTTCGCATTTACGACCACAGGAGCCGGCAACGATGGATTTATACAACACATCAGCCAATGCCTGATGGGAATGTATGATCCCAACAGTGATGTGAGCTGTTTCGGCGGCTCTGACGGAGCTGTATTCGTCACAGCCAGCGGAGGCACCCCTCCTTACTCCTATTCATGGAATACTGGCGCTACCACGCCTTACATCCAGGATGTGCCGGCAGGGCCTTACACCGTCACAGTGACTGATGCCAACGGCTGTGAAGCATTGTTGAACGTAGAGGTGAATGAACCTGATGAAATCACTGCAACTTTTACTGATTTTGTACTCTCATGTGAGGAAGAAACTACATCTGTTTTTGTGAATGCTTCAGGAGGTACCCCCCCCTATCAGTATAGCATGGATGATGAAAACTACCAGGAATCGATAGAGTTTCCCGATTTGGTATTTGGCACCTATACATTCTATATTAAAGATGCCAACGATTGTGTAGTTGATTTCCAATACACTATTCGAAGTGTGTGTATGGATATCACTAAAACACTGTTTTCAATTGATGGTGACGAAAATGCAGAGAAATACAATGCCGTTGGTCAGGTATTGGTTTATGAGATTGCAGTGGAGAATACCGGTAATATTCCGGTAACGGAAGTGATCGTAAGCGACCCGGATGCTGAAAACATTACTTATGTTTCAGGTGATACTGGAGATGATCAAATTCTTGATGTTGGCGAAATTTGGGTTTACACCGCCACCTACACCATTACACAATCTGATATGGACAGGGGCTACTTTACAAATACCGCATCCGTAATAGGGAAACGGCCCGGCCTTATCGATCCTGTTGATACCCCCACATTTGAAGATGATGAAACTGTTGAAGCAGACATTATTCCGGCAATCAGCATTCTGAAAACTGCTGATCCGGCAACATACATCACCGCAGGTGATGCAATTACATACAGCATAACCGTTCAAAATACGGGCAATACAGCTATAAGCAATATTGATGTTAATGATGTGCAGGCAACAACTGGACCAGCCTATGTTTCAGGCGATGTCAACACCAACAATATCCTTGATGTAGGCGAAATTTGGGTTTATTCTGCCACCTATACCATCACCCAACCCGATATGGACATTGGCGCCTACACCAATACGGCTACTGCCGATGGTACTTACAACGATGGCGAGGGTAATCCGCAGCCGGTTGATCAGGTGAGTGATGATGAGGTGGTGTATGCCACCCAAAGTGCCACCATTTCAGTTGACAAATCAGCTGATAAGCCTTTTTATTCGACTATTGGGGAGTTGATTACTTACGATATTGTAGTTACAAATACTGGAAATGTAACCATAATTGATTTAGTAGTTTTCGATAACCTGACTGGCGATACCTGGAACATTCCAATACTTGCTCCCGGTACAACTCACACCTTAACTGCGACCTACAATGTTGATAACAACGACTTTGTTGTAGGTCAGATCAGCAATACGGCCACTGCAACTGGTGAAGACCCCAATGGCGATACTGTAGAAGGAAGTGATTTTGAAATAATTACAGCATTGATTGCTGACCTGGAGTTGACAAAAATTGCTTCTCCCAGCCCTGTAGTAGCAGGTGGAAACATCACTTTTACTTTAACCATAACCAACCTTGGCCCCAACGATGCACAAGATGTGGTTGTGACCGATGTGCTGTCGGCCGACCTTGTATTTGTAGATGCTGTTCCAACAACAGGCAGCTGGTTGGCACCAAACTGGTCAATTGGAACACTTGGGTTTGGAGCAACCGAAACCCTTACTATCATTGCTACAGTTAAAAGTGAAGTTACAAACCCAATCACTAATTATGGAGTGGTTAGCAGCACAACTTTTGATCCAGATGACACCAATAACGATGACAATACCGAAACACCAATCAGTCTTGAGGCTGACCTTGTCATACTTAAAACAACTGCATCACCATCCTATATCCCAGGTGCTACTGTCAGTTGGACCATTACCGTAACCAACAACGGTCCAAGCGATGTTAGCAATGCCTTGGTCAACGATATTTTCGACCCGGTGTTAACGGACATAAGCTGGTCGGTAACAACCAATGGTGCGGCATCGGCAGTGAACATAAGTGGAAACGGTAATATCGTAAACGAAGAGGTAAGCATCACTGCAGGACCAGCCAATAGTATAATTTATCTGGTTACTGCTCGTGTGGATTGTGATTTTACTGGAACATTGACCAACACAGCCACAGCTACACCTCCATTAGGAGTAACTGACAGCAACCCAAATAATAATACCTCAACTGTTCAGCATGATCTTGCTGGTAGTCCCCTGCTCGTTGAGTTGATTGATTGTGATACACCGAGTGATAGTTTTACAGATTGGGCCAGGCAGTTAACAGGCAACACTGGAAGTAGATACAACCACGATATTGTAATCGACAATATAGGGAATGTTTATACCTCAGGCATTTTTTACAACAACACTAATTTTGATTATGGTGACGGAGACCATACCTTAAATGGTGGTGGTGCAGGTGATGGGTTTGCCATGAAATACGATAAAAATGGTAACTTGTTATGGGTATACCATATTGAGGGCAGCACTGGTTTGGACATTGTTACTTCAATTGATGTGGATGCTACCGGCAATGTGTATCTCACTGGCTCCTTCAGGGGAACAATAAATTTCGATAACAATGGTACATTTAATTTATCTATAGCAGGAAGTGGAAACAGGGACATTTTTGTTGTCAAGCTAAATACAAATGGTGATTTTCAATGGGCAAGGCAAATTGGAAGTATTGCAGATGACGAAGGTTCGGCCATAACTGTAAGTAACCAGGGAAACATATATATTACAGGGTATTTCAGAAATAGTTTGATTGAATACAACCCACTAGGATCAATTAACCTGGTACATTCAGGGCCAGGAGCTAACAGTGCTGAAAGAAATGATATTTTCGTCATTAAAATCAACAATTCAGGCGATCTTTTATGGGCAAAATCAATTGGTTCAACAGGGCCGGATGAAGGATTAGGAATTGCCGCAGATACAGATGATAATGTGTATATTACAGGTTATTTTACTGGAACTACGAACTTTAACCCAAACCCAGGGCCTGCCTTCAATTTAACCAGCCAGGACGCTGTAAGTGGAGATGCTTTCGTATTAAAGCTGGATGATAACGGTGATTTGGTATGGGCTAAGCAGATTGGCACAGCCGCAGGACCAGGAAAAGGAAATGATATTGCAATAGATCAATCCGGCCATGTGTTGATTACAGGTTCATTCCACGGGGCTCCGGATTTGTACCCTGACATGGCATCAGTTGGCATCTCAAGTTATGGTGGTACAGATGGGTTTGTGGTTAAAATGGACAGTGGCGGAAATATACTATGGGCAACAAATATGGGAGGCACTGGTAATGATGCTGGCAATTCAATAACTACTGATGCATTTGGTGAGGTTTATGTTGCTGGTGATATTTCGCGCTTTAATCCAACAATTGAAATCAATGCAACTTTTGGTTCCTTTAGTATACCTATAGGTGGCAATGGAGACTTTTTCGCAACAAAGCTTACCCAAAATGGTATCTTTAAATGGGCGCAGGGATATGGTGCTTCACTGGAAGATGACGCCAAAGGCATAGCAGTTGATAACGAAAGAAATGTATTTGTAACAGGTAGTTTCAGGGGAACAGTAGATTTTGATGCAAGTAATTTATCGCAATTATTACTTAGCGTACCCGATGGCTTCAATAGTGCATACACTTTCAAAGTCAACCAATGTGCCATGGGCGAACTGCAACCTTCAAATGATGCCTCATGTAATGGTGCTACGGATGGCTATGTTGCAATAGTAGTATCAGGCGGACTACCGCCATACTCCTATTTATGGAGCAATGGTGCAACCACAGCAAACCTTATCAATGTGGGGGCAGGAACATATAGTGTTGTGGTTACCGATGCCAACGGTTGCACCGCATCACTTCAAGCTGAAGTGGGCGAACCTGACCCAATTACTGCGACTTTCTTCGCTTTCGCACTCACATGTGGCGAGGGAACTACACCCGTTCTGGTGCAAGGATTTGGTGGAACTCCTCCATACCAGTTCAGCATGGATGGCGAAAACTACCAGGACTCAGGAGAATTCTCCGATTTGGCATTTGGCACATACACCTTCTTTATTAAGGACGCTAACAATTGCGTGGTTGATATTGAATATACTATGCGCAGTGTGTGCATGGATATCACCAAAACACTGTTTTCTATTGATGGTGACGAAAATGCAGAGAAATACAATGCCGTTGGTCAGGTGCTACTTTATGAGATTATAGTAGAGAATACAGATAATATACCGGTAACTGATGTGATCGTAAGCGACCCCGATGCTGAAAACATTACTTACATTTCTGGTGATATCAACGTAGATAACATACTGAATGTAGGCGAAACATGGGTTTATACGGCTACCTACACCGTGACCCAGGCTGATATGGATAGAGGTTTCTTCACCAATACGGCATCTGCCCAGGGTGAGTATCCCGGTCCAATTGGTGATCCTGTGCCTACCCCTGTATTTGAAGATGATGAAACGGTTGAGGCAGATGTTACTCCGGAACTCAGCATTTCAAAAACTGCTAACCCGGCTACATACAATACTGAAGGAGATGTGATTACCTACACCATCACCGTTCAAAATACCGGCAATGCAGCCATCAGCAGTATTGATGTAGCTGATGTGCAGGCCACAACAGGACCAGTCTATGTTTCTGGTGATGCCAACACCAACAACATCCTTGACGTTAATGAAACCTGGGTATATTCAGCCACCTATACCGTTACCCAACCCGATGTGGACATTGGCGCCTACACCAATACGGCTACTGCCGATGGTACCTACAACGATGGCGATGGTAATCCGCAGCCGGTTGATCAGGTGAGTGATGATGAGGTGGTAACGGCAGACCAGCAGCCCTCAATCACTGTCACCAAGACAGCCGATCCTCAGACATACTCGGCTGCAGGCGAGGTGATCACTTACACCATCGTGGTAGAAAATACCGGCAATGTGAGCGTCAGCGATATAGAAGTGGTGGATGATCTCACGGGCGACACCTTTGGACCTGTGACCCTTGAACCGGGACAGACGGATACATTCATCGCCACCTACACCATCACACTGGCCGATATGGATGCCGCAAGTGTGACCAACACCGTCACCGCTGTGGGTAATGATCCCAACGATGATCCTGTTGAAGATGAGGATGAAGAAACCATCACGGCAGACCAGGCTCCTTCGATCACTGTCAGCAAGTTGGCTTCTCCCCATACTTATAGTGAAATAGGTCAGTCAATAAATTATACACTCACTGTTACAAACACAGGAAATGTTACTCTTAGTGATGTGTTGGTGACTGATCCACTAACGGATTTCAATACCACCATCGGTACGCTGACTCCAACTGCCAGTGTAAACTTTAGCACTACTTACACTATTCAATCTAATGACTTGATTGTTGGTACAGTAACTAACATAGCAACAGCATTGGGTAAAGATCCTAATGGTAATGATGTAAATGGTGAGGATGATGAAGTGATTACTGCAGATCCTAATGAGATCATCGCTGTGGACGACACAGAAACCGGTATCAACGGTTATGAAGGTCAGACTTCTGTGGTTGTTGTCTTTAACAATGATAGCCTCAATGGCGAACAAGTTGGACTGGCTTCAGTTACCCTCTACGTTAATGGAACTGAGGTTACATCTCCAGTTCAGTTTAATGGCCCTGATGGGAACCCCACATCTCAGGTGTTACTCAACCCAGATGGGTCAGTGGATGTGCTGCCCAATACGCCAAGCGGTGTTTATACCATTACTTACGAAATATGTGAAATATTGAACCCTACGAATTGTGATGAGGCCGTGGTTACAATTTCTGTTAGTCCCTTTGCTGATCTGGATGTTTTTAAAACAGTCGATAATCCAGCACCAAACATTGGAGAAGATGTTGTGTTTACAATCAAAGTTACAAACAATGGATTGGATGATGCCAGTGGTGTATCAGTTTATGATCTACTACCTTCAGGATTGAACTATAAATCACATCAGGCTTCCTTGGGTGACTATGAAAATGAAATTGGAATATGGTCCATATCATCAATTCCCTATCCCGGCTCAGCTACCTTGACAATTACTGCAATGGTAACAGCGGATGATGTATCTACCATCACCAATACTGCCTGTATTCTTCAAGCGGATCAGTTTGATCCTGAAGATGATAATAATTGTGACGAAGTTGCCATTATCAGACCACCCGATGTAACTCCTGTAATCACCGCCATTCCAAACGTTATGAACGGGCCACTAGAATTCTCAATCAGGGTTCAAATCACTGAACTTAATTATGTACACACTGATGGTTCGATTAGCGTATTAATTCCAAAAGACATCAGGTGGAGCATGGTTGACGGTGAATACGACCCTGACCGAACGAACCTTCCAGGCTTCACTGATCCACTGAACAATGCAGATTGGAGCTACTCACAGGATGCCAATAATCACATCTTTACATCAAATCCTGGCGTAGTAATCGATGCAGGTGGTTTTTCATTCTTTGGCTTTAGAGCTGAATGGGATTCAGGTGAGACTCAAGGTATTTATACCATAACCTCACAAATTGTATCGGGTAGTGGTGGAGAGAATAGAATCTGGAATAATGCAGATGCGGAAAAGATCGACTATTTTATTGATTAAAGAATTGGAACATAAAAATATACTGATGAAACGAGTACTTACAACAGCCTCACTAATACTTATAACCCTGTTCAGTTCTAGCCAGAGTTGGAATCCATTTGTCAGCCAGGGTATAGTTAGCCCGGCACCGTTGTTACCATGGGAATTCCATGGCACCGGAACGCTTTCATTCAATATAGGTAACACTGGATCGGATGCCCTTCCCCTGGTTCCAAACCAGGAGATGACTCTGGTAATCTCCCTATCCAATGGCGTGCCTGATGCTGATGATCCCCTTGACGCACTGGGAGGTTCATGGCTTGATTATTTTGACTGGAACTACATTTCTGGCAGCAACAGCTACTTTGCCACTCAAAACCAGGTAATCCCGGGTTCAAGTGTAGGAACGCTCACCATCGCCTATAGTGTAAACAGGAACACACAAGCCAGCAACCCTTCCAATGGGTTCAATGTGAACATACAGCCTCCACCTTACACAATTGGTATTAATGCCACCGATGATGATGCGGTAAGCTCCTACACCTACGTGAGAGCCAGGGATTACGGAGATGCTCCCATATCCTATGGTGAAGTGTATCATGAGATCAACCTCTTCAGGGATCCCACCAATAGCTTCTACTTGAATTATGCCTATATGGGCGACACCGTTACCCCAGAACCTGCTTACCAGGCACACCCCGAGGCAAACGCCGATTTTGGTGATGACGGCGTGGCATGGCCACAGCTTATTGCAGGGCAAGCGGTTACTATACCAGTATTGGTTAATATTGTGGATGGTGACGTCACATTTGGCACCCATCGTTTAAATGCCTGGATCGACTGGAATGGCGATGGTGA
>CALAZZ010000268.1 GCA_937926515.1 uncultured Bacteroidales bacterium
CCTTCCGGATCTCCAGGGTGCATAAGGCCGTTGCTGAATCGCGCGTGTGGGTCGATCCCGTCCACTGCGTAACTGTCGGCCTCGGCCTGTATGTGGCTTGCCCTGATGTTCTGCAACCCCGAAGTTGACCAGAACTTTTTATATCTGATACCTGCCGACTCGGCACCGGCATAAGCGGCCTGATTGCTGGCTCCAATTACCTCGGTTTGCGCTATGGTGCGGGCGCGCGTGCTAACCATGTCACGTAATTCGCGGGCAATCTTATCCACCCCCCAGCCGTCATTAATGCCCTGCTGAATGGTGTTCTTTAGGATGCGCTGGGTGTTTTCGGTTATTCGGGTTACCTTCTTAGCGGTGCGCTCCCACATTATAGGCATGATAAACTGGTCGAAGTAATCCAACCAGCCGGGTTCTACCTCCTTGCGGCGCAAAAGCATATTGCGATACCGGTATGACTCAGCCGCCCCGATTTCCCGAAGCATCCGGCGGTATGTATCAGCCAGCGGGTCAGCCTGCACTAACAGATCGACCTGAGATAGTGCCGCCGCTTCCCCTTGCTGCCTTGCCACGCGCAAAACCGGCGCAATCTGCGAAGACAGCGCGCGGGCGTATAGCTTCCTATACTTAAGTTCTTTACGTGTTAGTGAAGTCGCCAAAGGTATCGGGTGTTAATTCGTTGTCTAAGGTCATTTGAGATAGTGGGACCTCTCCGGTCTGGAATAGCGGTTCATCCATGATTGGCTCCTGAATCGGGTATTTGCCAGTGGCCTGCCTGATTTCGT
Organism: uncultured Bacteroidales bacterium; assembly: GCA_937926515.1. Taxonomy (GTDB): domain Bacteria; phylum Bacteroidota; class Bacteroidia; order Bacteroidales; family F082; genus CALAZZ01. The sequence continues at coordinate 783 of CALAZZ010000268.1, forward strand.
TGGCCGTCCAGTGTGCCAGTCTCATCCACTCAACGCGGGTTTTCAGGCCGTCCTGTAATTCTTCGACTTCTGAATAATCATAGGCAAAGTAAAGGCCTTTATATGCGTCCACCCGCTCAATCAGAACGGCGTTAAACATCTGTTCAATCGCTTTCAACCGTGGCATAATGCAGTCCGTCCATGCCGCTTTTCGTGCCGTTGCCATGTTGTTATAGGTGCTGGCCGCGGTGTCGCCAAACAGTGCTGGCGGCATCCCGTAAACATTGCACAACACGCGGCGGCCTTCCTGCGAAGATGCAAGAATGTTCAAACTTGCCAACTCCTGCCCCAGGTTAATGATTCCGTATTTTTCGCGAAGTACCAACGGCAGGCCGCGGCTATTACTGGCGGCGTGCTTCTTGATTTTGTCCTGCATTTCGTCCCGCTGAGTAGGGGACAGGGTATTAATCGCCCCCATTTCCGAAACATCACGGTAAAGCAAGTATGGCGGCCCCTGATTCTCAAACTGCTTCAGTTCGGTCAGTTCTGCCTCGTTTTGCTTTGCCAGAATCCGGCGCGCGGCTTTCAGTGGCGACTGGCCGAAAAAATCCAGATCACTGCCGAAAAGCGGGTTAAACATTTTCATATGATAAACCTCTTCCGGCGTGAATTGCTGATTCGAGTCTTCCAGTTTGTAACCTTTGACCGGCTCCATCCAGTCCCCAAATAGCACCTCAACATCATTGGAGGGCATTGCGTACATTGCCCCAACCTTGCCTCGGTTCGGGCCGGCTGACAACCTGGGGGTATATGAAAAGAAGTTCCCGATTACCATCTCATAGATGATTGCCGCCGAAATAAACTCGTCGGTGTACATCGACGGGTTGACCTTATGAAGCCACTGGAGTAGTTCGTGATCGGTAACCTCGTCATTCTCCCCGTCCTTAATCCGGCGGTATAGCTTTAACTTAGCCTGTTTACGCATGCTGTCAACGCGGCTGATTATGCTGTAAATGTCAGAATTTCCGGCATACCCTTCCGTTAGGTAAGCGTCCGGATTGTCGGCAGGAATTACCGCCTGACCATTAAACATCCGGTATTCATACAATGCCCGGTTTAGTTGATTCTTTACCGGCGCAAAAAGAATGTTTAGTATTTCCTTAAATTTGTTCATATTCCAAAAACATAGATTGGTTTGGTATCATGTGGCTCTTCTCAACAATTCCGGTCAAAACATCCGGCGCATCGTCGTTCTTGTTTGCTGAAAAATTGCGCTTAAACCGTATCAAATGACTGTAAAACTCAGGCCAACGGATATGCCAGTCTTCGGGAAAAACCACCTTTTGAGTGACAGTAGCCGCGTTGGTTATGATTCGTGCCTCTTTATTCTGCGTTTGCGTGAATGCGTTTATGTGGACCTTTCCACCGGTTAGTTCGTAGATTTTACGCGAAAATCCGCGGCCTCCACTATTACTTTCAATGTCAGAGTATGAAACATTGTTTTTCAGTAAGTTATGCGCTAAAAGCGGTTCGGTAACCTCCATAGGCTCCTGGGTGTAGACTATATCATGAACATAGATCATGCCGGTACTTGTCAAATCGTAATCAATCGAACAAAGATAGTCATTCCCGCGGTCTGCCGTGTCAGTATAGTTTTTTCGTACTATAACATTTTCCGGTAGTTTGCTGTAAGTCTTCCAATTAGTGCCATATAGAAGCCCTTGCCGGCTTATTGGATCACCCTGATACAGTGCGTCAAACTTTACCGGATCGGTTGCCCTGTCAGCCAGTAGCTTTTTGAGATTATGCCTTTTCGGGTAAAGTGGCTCCCCCCTTTCGCGAGGGTCCAGTTCGGTAGGATCTCCGGTTTTGATTGCCTCAAAATTGATCTTTATCCATGCGTCGGGGCTTGCTGTTAGAATGTCGTCCCATGTTTTTGCCTCGATTACCCGCTCGGTCTTTTCGATTATCCCGATTAGGTCGTCTTCATGCCAGCGGGTAAACACTATCAATTCCTGACTGTCATTGTGTAGCCTTGTTTTCACGACTGTTAGATACCAGTCTTTAACCGTGTCCCTGATTACGGGGCTGTTCCCCTCTGAATAGTCTTTATACAGGTCATCCATGATCATAACATCCACCGGATTACCCGTGAGTGGACCGCCGCGCCCAACTGCCTTTAAACCGCCGTCATGCTTTACGATCTCGAACTCGTCGGCGTTGCGAATGTAGTTTGAAGAGATTGGCCCCATTGCCTGATTTAGCTTTGTGTCTGGGAACACTTCAGCGTAGTTGGCATCGTCAATAATCCTTTGGATTTCGCGGTTGAATTTGCGTGCAAATGTGGTGTTATAGCTGGCAATGGCAATCTTTGTGTCAGGTTTGCGCCCCAGGATATAGGCCGGCAACTGCTTAGTGCTACCCAGTGATTTGCCGTGTTGTGGGGGTACGCTAATCATCAGGCGTTTGATTTCACCGGCTGCGAACATATCCAGAATAGTGTAGTAGGTTGTGTGAAAGTGTGTTTTGTCGAATTTTGGGAATGTCAGTGCCGTGAAGTCAATCAGTGATCTGCCGGCGTTGTAAATCTCCCTTTCACGGATCAACTTTTTGAGTCTCAATATTTCGGCATCAGTCAGCATTTAGTTTCCTTTTAAGTAGCTCGATTTCGGCGTCCCGTTGCTCAGGGGACAATACAAA
>CALAZZ010000269.1 GCA_937926515.1 uncultured Bacteroidales bacterium
ATAATCGGGATTTCCGCTTCGCTCCAACTTGATCCAAAAGTTGCAAAAGATCAAGTATTTTTAGGTTGATGGGGTGGTATTCACTCTATGCAGTTAATTTTTCCCGAAACACAAGGACAAAATATATACCCTTTCGGGGTCAAGGGAATCCTTTCAACACGCAGAAGGTTAATCCACAGGATTGCTTCGCCCCTAAAAGGAGTGCTGCTCACTCCTTTTAGGGACTCGCAAATCCCTGACATTTAAGGTGAGTTTGAAGTGTTTTGTAATGGGCCTGATAAGGTAAGTTAACTGCTGTATCGACTGATCAACCCGGAGACTTTCAGTTACGGCTTATCGAACCAGCCTCACAACACCACGCTGTTCCTTAAAGCCGTTACCCTGTTCGTGAATGAATTTCACACGCACAACGTAGCCATAGGTCTCAGCCGGCATGAGGCCATCATTATCACGTCCGTCCCAACCCGAATAAGGGTTGGTGGTTTCAAATACCAGCTCACCCCACCTGTTAAACACCTGCATGCTGTATTCTGCAGGTATGGAGTTTACCCAAATGGGATAGAAGGTGTCGTTGAGTCCGTTGCCGTCAGGGGTGAAGGCGGTGGGGAAGACCACTTCGTCATCGCATTCAGTGAGCTGTTCCAGGGTGAAGGGGTTTTCCGCATAATAGGCCCTGCAGCCGTTTTGATCGGCAGCAAGTATTCCGTAAACCCCTGATGACAAGCCATCGAAATGATTATTCGATTGCCAGCTGGCGCCATCATTGATGCTAAACTCGAATCCGGCCGAGCCGCCGGGCATGATGACTGTTATGGAGCCGTTTTGATCGTTACAGTCTGCTTCTCTGGTGATGACGTATTCCAGCTCAGGCGCTTCCCTGATTTGTATCACCACGTCACTAAAGGTCGAGTCGCACATGCCTCCTTCGTAACTGTATGCAATTAGCGTTAATGTGATGGTGCCGAATTGTAAATCGCTTGTTCCCGGTCTGTAGTTGGCTTCGGCCTGAAATGGAGTTAGGAATTGTCCATCTCCGGAGGTCATCCAAAGTAATGAATCGGAGTTGCTCACCAATGCACTGGATATATAGGTTTCATTATCACAAAGATAGTCAGTAGCCTGCATTTCAATTTGCGGTATGGGCACCACGTTGATTGTCCGATAGATCGTTGTATCAATTGAAGGAGTCGACGTGAGGTAGGCATATAACTGATATTCACCGGCATCGTCCATAGTTACTGCACCGAGGTTAAGATTTGGGCCGGTAAAAGTGTCTCCATTTGGATTTGTCCATCGGTAACTTTGATTCTGTCCCTGACCCGGTAAAGCACTTAAGCTGACAAGATCGCCTTCGCAATAGGTACCTGCGCCAAAAACAAATACACTAATTGGTGAACCGGGTGATTTAAATTCAGTATAATGTTCCGATTGTGAAGAGTTTGCGTTTTGCAAATCAGGTTGACTGCTTCCTGGTTGGTGATTCGTCTGAGCCTGTAAACCAAGGGTGAAAATCAAACAGATTAGGAACTGTAATGGCCGAAGGCTTGATGATCCAGTTATCTTTTTGCGTTGGGGCAGGGTGGTTGGTGGTGAGGTGGAAGGTTCAGTAGCACTCAATGCCGGCCTATACAGGTATGGCTGGTGAAGACGGAATACACTAAAAAAGATCTTCATGTTTACCCCATTCATCTTTCAATCAATAGCATATGAATGCAATGAGGGTGCAGGATACCTGACAAGGTACTCATTGCTATAATCAAACAAAATTACAACAGATTTAGTATTTATTTGTTGGTTGTTTTTTGAAACTTATCAAATCGGAATGTTAATAATTTTATCCATTGACAAACGATTGAGTTCAGGATCACAGGTCAACCATTGTCAAATGCATTACCCTTGTATTTGATGCAAAATTTTTGAAGCCCAAACTGTGGAGTAGGAGATGCAGCTTAGCAAAGAACTAGCTGCCATTACACGGGTAGAATGAAGATGGCACTTCGGCAATGTGAATTTTAATATTCATTGTGATAATGACCTTCAAAATGTTTGTTTCGTTTTTCTAGTAACTATCTATCAGGAAGATTTTTTTATTAATTTGCGACTCAAATTATTTTCAGTTCAATGTTCAGAAGTATTACCCTATTTGCACTATCTACCTGTATTTTAATCAGTTCATGCTTAGTATTGCTTGGGCAACCACCAGCAGAATATTACAACAATACGACAGGTCTATCTGGTGAGGCACTCAAAACAGCCTTATTTGATATTATCAATGATCATGTCGTGGTTAGTGAATCATCTATATGGGTTCATTTTCAAAGTACCGATTCCAAAACCAATGGCAAAGTATGGGATATATATTCTGATGTTCCGTCTGGAACCTCTCCTTATGAGTATGATTTTTTTACAGATCAGTGTGGTACATATACCCAGGAAGGAGATTGCTACAATCGTGAACATTCATTTCCAAAGAGTTATTTTAATGATTCGCCTCCGATGAACAGTGATTTGTTTCACATATTTCCTACCGATGGATATGTAAATGCTATGCGGTCGAATTATCCTTTAGGGGAGACAGATAGCCCTTCCTTTACTTCACTTAATGGTAGCAAAAGGGGGACAAGCACTTTATCGGGATACCAAGGAGTTGTATTTGAGCCTATTGATGAGTATAAGGGAGACTTGGCAAGGAGTCATTTTTATATGGCTACCCGATATGAAGATCTAATTTCCAACTGGTATAATAATTCATCTGGGGCCAATGCCATATTAGATGGCACTACATATCCCGCTTTTGAAAACTGGGTTGTTGATATGCTAATTAATTGGCACTTGTCTGATCCGGTTTCGGAAAAAGAAATTAACCGCAATAATGCCATCTATGCCATACAGGGGAACCGAAATCCGTATGTTGACCATCCCGAATTTGTGCTAGCGGTTTGGGGAACTGAACTATTGCCCGAACCCATTTCTTATCCAACTGCATTTAGTGCCAGTACCATTAAACTTGATTGGGAAGAAGCTGAAGGACCAACGCTTCCAGACGGGTATCTCATCAAGATGAGTAATATAGGTTATGAACATATTAATGACCCAGTTGATGGTGTGTCAGTTCCGAATAGTTTTTGGGCTAAAAATGTGACCTATGGCAATACTAGTGTTATCTTTGGTAGCCTTACTCCGAATACAACCTATTACTTTAAAATATTCAGTTACAAAGGAAGTGGAAGCAATATAGACTATAAAACAGATGGTTCAGTGCCGCAAATAAGTCAGTTAGCGTATTAATAGCAAATCAAATTAAAAGAAAAATGAAAAAAGTTGTATTTTTAAGAGCAATAGTTTTTATTACTGGAATTTTATTGTTCAATCCCAGCTTAAATGCACAGGGCCTTGAAACCTTTGATAATCTTGGGATTACTGGAACATCTTACCAGGATGGTACTTTTACAGGGCAAGATGGATCCGAATGGACTTTTGAGCAGTGCAGGGGTGATTACGAGATATCTGGTAAAGCCATCATGATTGGTAGAAATCGGACACCTCAGGCGAATTTTTACAGTGGCACCATAACCGGTGGTATAGGTATTATTAATTTCGATTATCAACAGGCGTTTAGCACCAATGTTAATCTTAATGTATTGGTTAATGATGTAGTAGTTGGAACTGTTACAAGCAATGGCGAGCAGGGCACTAATAAAAACTCCGGCGATATTATTGTCAACGTAAGTGGAAATGTTGTTATCAAATTTATAAATGTTAATAATGGTGATGGTCAGGTTGTTGTTGACAATGTGCTGTGGACGGCATTCAGTGATGGGGGCAATCTTCCACCTTCAATCACTGATATAACCCAAACCCCCGATTCAGAAATTACCTCCTCAACCAGTGTTTCAGTTTCAGCAAATGTAACCGATAGTGATGGTACTGTTGCTTTGGTGGAGCTGCTTTGGGGGATCGAATCTGGATCTTTTCCCAATTCCATTAATATGTCTGCTAGTGGGGGTGATACTTTCGCTACTATTACAGATATTCCTGCACAAGCAGATGGCACAACTGTTTATTACAAAATATTTGCCGAAGACAATGAAGGTGCTTCTTTTACCTCAGCCTCTCAAAACTATACTGTAAATGACCCTTCTTTTACCACCTTACCTTACGAGGAAACATTTGATTCAGATTTAGGGAACACTTATGTCTACAGTGTTTTAGGCAATACCAAATTCTGGAATCATCATAGTAGCGGCTATGTTCAGATGAATGGATATGATTCTGGTGATACTGAAGAGGACTGGCTTATATTGCCCGGTATCAACATGGATATTTATGATGATATTGTAATGAACTTTGAAACTTGGCGTCGATTTGGTTCAGACGATGATGACAACTATCTGAAACTATTTTATTCGTCTGATTATGACGGGATAGGCAATCCGGAACTTGCAACTTGGAATGAACTATCTTTTAATAAACCGACTACGTCTGAAGAACAAGTCTGGACTGCTTCTGGAAATATAGATCTAAACGCTCTTAGTGGTGCATCAGTTTGGATTGCTTTTAAGTATCGTTATGAACCAGGGAGTTATGTTTTGTGGCAAGTTGATAATGTTTCCATTCAGTCTGTTACGGTCTTGAATCCAGAATTCTTTTTAGCTGAAGCAGTCAGCCCAAACCAAATAGACCTAAGTTTTGAACCTAATGCAGAAAACAATAATGTATTGATTGTGCATAATACAGATGGTAACTTTGACGAACCGACAGGAACACCTCCGGTAGTTGGTAATTCATTTGCAGGGGGAACATTGCTTTATAATGGTACAATTTCACCTCAAAGTCATTCAGGCCTGGAAGGAGGTCAGACTATTTATTATAAGGCTTTTTCCTATGATGGAGTAAATTACTCTCCGGGTTTAGTCGTAGATGCAACTACTCCACCTTCTGAGCCAAGTAATCATCCAACCAATTTCACGGCTGAATCGATTACCTCTTCAAGTATCACTCTTACATGGGATGATGCAGTCCCAGCAGCTGAGAACTATTTGATCATGGGCAGCGATGTGGGCTTCGGTGATATAGGTCTGCCAGAGGATGGAATACCAGAGGCTGATGGTGCTCTTGTCAAGAATGTTGCACAAGGGGTTCAAAACCATCAGTTCACTGGTCTTTTACCTTCAACAACATATTATTTCAAGATTTTCCCCTATAACGGTATAGGTGCCACAATCAATTACAAAACTGATGGTGAAGTGCCGCAAGCAAGTGCAACAACACTTGAATATGTGCAAGATTATCTCATTGATTTTGATGATGAAAATAAGTGGACTGCTGGCGCTGCTAGTCTTACAGGCTATGCTTCGGACCATATCTATGTTGATGGAGTCTTTTCATCTACTGGAGGGCCAGCCCTGCGCAATACTACAACAGAGCAGGATGGTTTCCCAGGGGCAAAAGGTACCTATTCTTGGCGATTACGGAATATTGCCTCAGTGGATTGGCAAATCAAGATTGCAACAGGAGGAGTAGAAACTTTTAGTTTAGAGATAAGAAGATGGGATGACAGCCCAAGCCCCGATTTCAACTTAGAGTATTCTACTGATGAAGGTGAAAACTGGGTTTTTGTTGATATAATCAACAATGAAAGCCTCGATAATAGTTCTGACTGGAAGACTTTTAATGGTGCCATAAATAGTGGTAACAATGAAATTCTGATCAGGTTGGTTGCAAATGGAGCAACTGAGCGTATTATGATAGATAATTTCAGCTGGGAACCCTATGCAGGTGCCCCCCCCACTGTTGCCACACCAAGCTTTTTACCTCCTGCTGGAACTTATAACGAACCAATTAATGTGACGATAACATCAAGCACACCAGATGCGATTGTTTTCTACAGCTCGGTTTCTGCTAGTGGACCCTGGGCAGAATATGAATCTGCTGTTCAACTCTCTGAAAACACTACTCTTTGGGCCTATGCCACCCTAGAAGGTTACACCAATAGTAATGTAGCATCAGCAATATATGAGTTTATTTCAATATGTAATGAGCCTTATGACTTATCTGCTGATAATGTTACACATCAATCTGCTCGATTGAATTGGACTGCAGGGGGAGCTGAAACCCTATGGAATATAGCTTATGGTCCAGCTGGATTTAATCCTGGTGAAGGAATGATGATTACCGAAATTTCTACCAATCTTTATAATATAGAGGGTTTGGATCCCGAAACGGATTATGATTTTTATATCCAAGCTGTCTGTGGAATTCTGACAAGTACTTGGGCTGGTCCTGGCAACTTTTCAACTTCGGAAGAGCCTCCCACTCCTTTTGCCAGTGTGCTTCAACGTCCGCAGCAAATCGACCTTTCAGATCCTACCTCGCAAAGTGCTGTTTTAATGCAATTGGGGAATTATACCAATGCTGATGCACGTTATCGCTTATATAATGGATCCAACCAATATGCTTGTTGGGATGGTTTAGAATATGTCACATCTTCATCCTACTCTCTCAACCCTCAAGTTCCTGGTGACCCTACAACTAACAGTACTTTTTGGGTTTTATTCCTTCGAGGTAATAACATTAACACTGTCGCAAGTTATCGTGATAGGTTGGGACCTGATTACACCTCAAACCATCTTACTACAGCATTGCCTGAAGCTATCGAAATGATAAATCCATACAGCATCAACCTATCAATACCTTTCACTGGAAGTTACCCACTCAACGTTAAATATGTCATTTTGGGATTTGATGCTGAAGTAGAAGGCAATTTGATTAGTGCTGCATCTTCTGAGCAAGAATCCGGAGCCTTTGTGCTTAGGGCAAGTGAAAACAGTATAATAAAACGGATCGAAGTTCGAACATTATCTAACGAGATCATTGATCAGTTGATTGGTTCCTGGCCAGCAGAATGTTTGGACGTAACAATTATCAATTTTCCGGATGCAGTTCCCAATGCTTGTGCACAAATTGATTATTTTATCGATTTCACTCAAGTCATCGTGCAAAATGATATTAACCAAATATGGACTGTTGAACCATCTAATGCTGGGGAAATTAACCAAGGCTTGTTTGCTTTGAATCCAAATTTTGTTGGAGGCACTGTAATCATTTCATTATATGCACAAGCTGATGAACCCTGTGAAGACGATTTTGCAAGCGTTCAATTTGAGGTATTTGTTACTACACCTGCGGATTGTCCTGATGATATCGATATTTGTATAAATGAAGAGTCACGACTTTTAAATGAGGCTTTGCCTCAAGGCGGGGTTTATACCGGCATAGGAATAATTGAGATAGACGGGGCTTACTATTTTAACCCAAGCATACCTGGGGTAGGCACATACGAAATAAGCTATACTTACATTGATATTAATGATTGTTCACAATCATGTAGTTTTCTAATAAACGTAAAACCATTACCTGAATTTGATTGTCCCGAGTATGGCCCATTCACTGTTGGGGATGACCCGGTAGCTTTAATAGGTCCAGGTATTTATATATATGAAGGTGAATTGATTACGTTTTTTCACCCTTCAACTGTCGGCATATTTACCTTAGTTTATAAGGAGACATCTGAATATGGATGTGAAGAATCATGTGAAGTATTAATAGTTGTTAATGATCATGCCAATATTTGTCCCGATCCATTCGACTTGTTAGCCGAAGATATTAGCGATAACTCGGCTACTTTGACTTGGTCTTCAACAGGCGTGTCTAATATTTGGAATATTGAATATGGCCCAGAAGGATTTGAGCAAGGTCAGGGAATAACTATTCAACAATCCCTATTAACTTCTTATTCTTTAGAAAATTTGATGCCTGAAACTTCATATGCCTTCTATGTTCAATCTGTATGTGATGAATCGGTTAGTGGGTGGGCTGGCCCGGCCATTTTTACAACTCTTACTGAACCTCTAATTCCATACGTAAATATTTTATTAAGGCCTGAACAAATAGATTTGACTGAGTCCACATCTCAGAGTGCGGTATTTGTCGAGGTTGGTAATTATACTAGTGATGAAGCCAGATATCGCCTATACAATGGCGGAAGTCAATATAATTGTTGGGACGGAATTCAATATATTGCTTCTACATCATACGCCCTCAATCCGCAGATACCGGGTACACCCTCCGGTAATTCTGCATTCTGGATATTATTCAAAAGAGGAAATAATAATTCCACACTAGCAAACTATCGTGACCGTCTTGGTCCAAATTTTAATAGCAATAACATGACCCAGGCACTTCCTCCTGCTGATGCTATGTTGAATCCATACACGATTGAAATGGCTATTCCATTTGAAGGTTCGTACTTTTTAAATGCCAAATACGTTATTTTGGGTTATGATGCTGAAAATGGTGGGAGCTTGATCAGTGCAACTTCATCTGATATCATTACTGGTGCTTTTATTTTGAAAGCTGAAGAAGGGACTGAAATTCGTAGAATTGAAGTGAGAACAATCTATAATGAACTTGTTGAACAACTTGTTGGTTTATGGCCAAATCCTTGCTATCCGCCTATAGATATTTCTGTTGATAATGTTACATACGATGCTGCCACTTTGAACTGGGTACCAGGGGGTAATGAATCTAGCTGGAACATTCAATACGGATATGCTGGATTCGAATTGGGTTCAGGTACAACTATTTATGATATTGAAAACAATACCTACACATTAGAAAGTTTACTTCCTTCTACTGAATACCAGTTTTATTTACAGTCGAATTGCACTGGGCTTTTAAGTGAATGGGTTGGCCCTATCTCATTCAATACTGATATTATGCTGATGATTGGAGATGCTAATTGTGATGGTGAAATAGATGTACTTGATGTTATTACTGTAATTAATAAAGTTCTTGAGTTAGATCCTCATCCATTTTGCAATATCGAGGCGGATGCAAATGAAGATGGAATTATCGATATTCTGGATGCCATTATGATAATTAATATGATTCTAGAACAAGAGAAGTAATTATATCATATTATCTAAAATATTTAATAATAAATAACGTGTTGTGCGGTTTGATTTGTTAATAAAAATGTTGATATCTTAAATG
>CALAZZ010000270.1 GCA_937926515.1 uncultured Bacteroidales bacterium
ATGATCAGTTACCTGGCTGATGCAGGTGGCTTTATGGATCCACTTTACTTTTATCCCGGGGGAGAATACGAAGAAGGTGACTCCTTGAAGCTCTACTCATGGCATAGCGGTAAATACATAGGTTCAATCGCACAGGTGCCAAAGACCTATCGGGTAATCGGAAATATGAACGAGCATCAGGTGGCCATTGGTGAAACTACATTTACGGGTCGCAAGGAATTGCATGATCCCAATGGGTTTATTGACTATGGTGCGATGATGTATATTGCATTGCAACGCGCCACCACGGCTCGTGAAGCCATCCGTATTATGACCGGACTCACTGATGAATATGGATATAAGATGACCGGTGAATCATTTTCTGTTTCAGATAAAGACGAGGCTTGGATACTTGAGTTTATTGGAAGAGGAAAATATGGCAAGGGAGGTGTATGGGTAGCTGCACGTGTGCCAGATGGTTATATAGCTGCACATGCCAACCAGGCACGTATTCGTGAAATAGAGTGGGACGATACAGAAAACTGGATGTGGTCAGAAGATGTGGTTGATTTTGCACGGGCGCGTGGCTGGCATGAAGGAACGGATGAAGAATTTAGTTTTACGGACGCCTATGCCCCTGCGACACCTCGCTCATTGCTGATGTGCGAAGGCAGGGTGTGGAGTGTATTTAATCGGGCTGCCCCTTCAAAGGAGTTTTCAGCTGACTATTGGCGTTGTGTTGAAGGTGCTGAACCGTATCCTTTATTTGTGAAACCTGATAAAAAGGTAAGCCTTCAGGACATGATCGCTTTGGTGCGTGACCATTTTCACGGGACGCCGTTTTATACAGGCGAAGGTTTCGCATCAGAGCCTTTTAATAATCCTTATCGCTGGCGTCCTTTATCGTTTCAGCTTGAAGGTGACACCACAACAACCTATGTGTTTGAACGTACCATATCACAGCCCCAGACGGGATTTTCCTTTGTTGCCCAATCGCGCAATTGGTTGCCTGATCATATTGGCGGCATCTTCTGGTATGCTGTGGACGACACCTATTCAAATGCTTATATGCCGCTTTATATGGGGATGACCAAGCCCCCAAAACCACTGGTCACCGGCAATGTAGTTGATTTCGATTGGGAGTCGGCTTTCTGGGTGTTCAACCTGGTTGCCAATTATGCCTATGGCTTATATAATCATATGATTGTCGATATTCAGCAAGTGCAACAAGAGGTGGAGAGCAGGGCATATGCCATGACCAAAGCCGTGGATGTGGCAGCGTTGACCTTGTATGAATCAGATAAGACTATCATGGAAGAATACCTCACAGATTTTAGTGTGAACAATGCAGAATCAACAGTGCAACGTTGGCGCGAATTGGGTTATCATCTTTTCTCAAAATACAATGACCGCTATATACGAACTTCTGATGAGCTTAGGCCATGGCCTAAAGGTGTGGGATATCCTGATCATTATCTTAGAAAAGTAGTTGACGAAAGGCCGGGCTACTATGATGTCCGATGGCGTAAACCCGGAGAGCAGGCTTACTAGATCATTATCAAGCTACGCCTGAAACTTTCAGACTGTTCTTGCTCATGACAAGCCTAATTTACCTATTACATTGATGAAGGAACAACCTTGCATTTCCTCATCTATTGTTAATTATTTATCAATACATTTGTACCAAAAATACCTTATGAAAAATGTGCCCATGGTCGATCTGGTTGGCCAGTATAACAAGATCAAAACAGAGGTGGATAGTGCAATTGCTGAGATCCTTTCAAATGCGTCTTTTATTAATGGCCCTGCCGTAAAACAGTTTCAGACCCGTCTTGAAGAATATCTCGGTGTTAAACATGTAATCCCTTGTGCTAACGGGACTGATGCCCTTCAAGTAGCCATGATGGCGCTTAATCTTAAACCGGGTGATGAGGTCATTACGACTTCCTTTACCTTTATTGCCACTGCCGAGGTTATTGCATTATTGCAGCTAACACCTGTTCTGGTTGATGTGGACCCACACACATTCAACATAGATCCTCAAGCTGTTGAGCGAGCCATTACACCCAAAACTAAAGCCATTGTGCCTGTTCATCTATTTGGACAAACAGCTGACATGGATGCCATCATGGAAATAGCCGATAAACATCATTTATATGTAATTGAAGACAATGCACAGGCCATTGGTGCCCTGCATTATGGTAAGAACGGACATACACGGAAGGCTGGCACCATAGGACATATTGGCTGTACCTCCTTTTTCCCCTCCAAAAATTTGGGTTGTTATGGAGATGGTGGAGCAATTTTTACGAACGATGACGATTTGGCAGCCCAATTGCGTGTGGTGGTCAATCATGGGATGACAGTGAGGTATTATCACGATTATATTGGGGTGAATTCAAGGCTTGATAGCATTCAGGCGGCAGTGCTTGATATTAAACTGCAGCATTTGGATGAATATAATGATGCGCGTAGACAGGCCGCAGCTTTTTACAACAAGGCTTTTGCGTCCTGCGAAAAGCTAAAAACACCTGTTACCGCTGATTACACAAATCATGTGTTCCACCAATATACATTGGTCACCAATGGAGTTGACCGCCAGAAACTACTGGAACACCTGCAATCAAAAGGGATTGCTTGTGCCATATATTATCCTGTTCCTTTGCACATGCAAAAGGCATATACTGATCCGAGATACAAAGAGGGGGATTTTCCGGTTACCGAGCAGCTCTGCAAAAGCGTGATTTCATTGCCCATGCACACTGAACTGGATCCGGATACACTGGAACGCATTGTTTCAACGGTTTTGGAGTTTGTGAATAAATAATGCAATATATTTTGGAATTGTCCTATTTTTATGAGATAAAAATTTAATGATGGCCGTTGAAAAGAATTATTTTGCACATGAAACAGCTGTTATTGATGAAGGCTGTGTTATAGGTGAAGGTACAAAGATTTGGCACTTTTCCCATATTATGTCAAACAGTACCTTAGGCCTTAATTGTAATATCGGTCAAAATGTGGTGGTTTCACCAGGGGTCATATTGGGAAACAATGTGAAAGTACAAAACAATGTTTCGATTTACACCGGAGTGGTTTGTGAGGATGATGTGTTTCTGGGTCCTTCAATGGTTTTCACCAATATAATAAATCCACGAAGTGCAGTGGTAAGGCGTGATGAATATGTGCGTACACTGGTAAAAAAAGGTGCTACCATCGGAGCCAATGCAACCATTTTGTGTGGAATTGAAATAGGTGAGTATGCTTTCGTCGGCGCTGGTGCTGTGGTTATCAGAAGTATTATGCCCTATGCATTGGTTGTGGGCAATCCGGCAAAACAAATCGGTTGGATGAGTGAGTATGGTCATCGGCTTCTGTTTAACGATGACAATTTAGCACAGTGCCCTGAAAGTAACGCATGGTACAAGCTTAATGATGGTCGAGTTATGAGAATGGAAAATTCGGATATTTGATAGAAATTAAATAATGAAAATTCTGGTAACAGGGGGCACAGGATATATTGGTTCACACACTACTGTTGAACTTCAACAGCAGGGATACGAGGTTGTGATTGTTGATAATCTCTCGAACTCACAAGCCGATGTGGTTGAGGCCATTGGACGAATCACAGGCAAACGCCCTCTTTTCGAGCAGTTTGATCTTGTAGATGAAGAAAGAACAAAAGAATTTTTCAATCGACACCATGACCTGAAAGGAGTGATACACTTTGCGGCCTATAAGGCGGTGGGTGAGTCGGTTGAAAAACCACTGATGTATTATCGAAACAATATCGTTTCACTGATCAATGTTCTGGAAGGAATGATTGAGCAAAACATAACAAACT
Source organism: uncultured Bacteroidales bacterium (assembly GCA_937926515.1). GTDB lineage: Bacteria > Bacteroidota > Bacteroidia > Bacteroidales > F082 > CALAZZ01. The sequence goes on from CALAZZ010000270.1 coordinate 3,824, forward strand.
TTGTTTTCTCTTCTTCATGTACGGTTTACGGCCAGCCTGACACCCTGCCTGTTTCCGAAAAAGCTCCGGTAAAAAAAGCCGAATCACCTTATGGAAATACCAAGCAAATTTCAGAAGAGATCATCCAAGACACGCTTCGATCAACATCGCTTAAGTCCATTGCACTTAGATATTTTAATCCCATAGGTGCACACGAATCGGCCTTGATTGGTGAACTTCCCATTGGAACTCCGAACAACCTTGTGCCTTTTATTACGCAAACTGCCATTGGAATCAGGAAGCAACTCAGTGTATTTGGTGACGATTATAACACAGCTGATGGATCAGCTATTCGTGATTACATTCACGTGATGGACCTTGCCCAGGCACATGCGGTGGCAGTCCGCCGCATGATTGAAGGTAAAATGAAGCATGATTTTGAGATCTTCAATTTGGGAACAGGCAATGGCTTTTCAGTGTTGGAGGTGATCAGATCATTTGAGAAAGTTACTGGCTTAAAACTGAATTACAAGATAGCAGGTCGTAGAGCTGGCGATGTTGAACAAGTATGGGCCGATCCGTCTTATTCCAATATTGAACTGGGTTGGAAAGCCAAACGCGGACTTGATGAAATGATGGCCTCGGCATGGAAGTGGGAACAGGTGTATCGAAGGCGTAGGGGATCATGATGAATTAATGATGCTGTGATATAGGCTGGATTTGAATCATAAGCCAGATCACACTAACGCATAAACATAATATACAAACCAATGAGAAATATTTTGATTACCGGAGGTGCTGGATTCATAGGCTCACATGTAGTCAGGCTTTTTGTGAAAAAGTACCCCAGGTACAACATTTACAACCTTGATAAGTTAACTTATGCCGGCAACTTGTTTAACCTGAATGATGTATGCGATGAACCGAATTATCACTTTATCAAAGCAGATATAGTGGATGGTGATATGATGATGAAGCTCTTTGGAGAATTCGGATTTGACAGTGTGATCCACCTGGCAGCTGAATCTCATGTGGACCGTAGCATCAGCAATCCCATGGACTTTATCATGACCAATATTGTTGGCACTGTTAATTTATTGAATGCGGCACTGCATCACTGGAAAAGTGATTTTGAAGGCAAAAGGTTCTACCACATCTCCACTGATGAAGTGTATGGTTCATTGGGAGAGGTTGGTTATTTTACTGAAGCTACCTCTTATGATCCACATAGTCCTTATTCGGCTTCCAAAGCCAGCAGCGATCATCTGGTACGGGCTTATCACGACACTTACAACCTGCCTGTTGTTATTTCAAATTGTTCAAATAATTATGGTCCAAACCAATTTCCTGAAAAATTAATCCCACTGTTTATCAATAATATACGCAACAATAAGCCACTTCCGGTTTATGGCAAGGGTGAAAATGTTCGTGACTGGCTCTATGTGATCGATCATGCCAATGCTATTGATCTGATATTTCGTCGGGGCCATGATGGCGAAACATATAACATTGGTGGCCACAACGAATGGAAAAACATCGACCTGATTGAGCTGTTATGTAAGATTATGGATGAAAAGCTTGGCCGTCCTGAAGGGGCTTCTGCCAAGCTTATTACTTATGTAAAAGACCGTGCTGGCCATGATTTGCGCTACGCCATTGATTCCACAAAACTACAGCGTGAACTGGGCTGGGTGCCATCCTTGCGTTTTGACCAAGGCCTGGAACTTACAGTTGATTGGTACCTCAGCAACCAGGAATGGCTTGACGAGGTCACTTCAGGTAATTATTTGAAGTATTATGAGGAGCAGTATCTGAAAAGGTAATCGCATATTTTTTTGCAATTTAATAGACTGTGCCAC
>CALAZZ010000271.1 GCA_937926515.1 uncultured Bacteroidales bacterium
ATTGATGGCAACAAATGCCCTACAAGCCCAGTACTCCGAAACCTTCGATGTGCCCAACAAAGGCATTCTCGCAGGACCCTGTACCAACAATGACCCAACCACCTGCGCAAGTTTTGATTTCGCCGGGGTAAACTGGACACTGGAAGGGAATTTAAGCGGCCTAACCGCGGCAGACGATAACTTTTTTACCGAAGGGGGTGTGCTGAGGGCTATGGACATTGATGAGGAAATCTGCTGGCTCAGCCCGGTGCTCAATATGACTGGCACCGCTTCCTTTTCAATGGATTTGACCTGGTTGCAGTTTGATGACTACAACATTAGTGATGTAGGCTCCAAAGACTACATCGATGTATCCTACCGTATTGACGGAGGAAGCTGGGTAACCCTGGCAAATGCTGTCGGTGGGGGGCCACGTACAATTTCCTATCTGGGACAGGGTGGAAATATTGATGGTAGCATCAGCGGTCTGGGCGCCACCGGCCTCACTGGCTCCACCCTGCAAATCCGGGTATGTGTGGATGTGAATGCAAGTACTGAAATCGTCACCATCGATAACGTCTCCGCCGTCAATGCCACGACAGGTACAAGCGGCCCTGTTTGCGACCTTGTGCTGAACAATACAACTAAAACCGATGAGGACTGCCCTGGCGCTAATGATGGAACCATCACCGTAAACGCAACCACCACCAATGGCCCCATTACCTACACGCTTAGCGGACCGGTGAATGCAAGCAACCAAACCGGGATTTTCACCAACCTGCCTCCGGGCAATTACTCCGTTGCATTGCAGGATGGGTCTTTTGCGCCAGGCACATGTACCGCAAATACAGGACCCATCAATATTGCAGCCGGCGTGGACAGTAACCCGCCCAGCGGCCAGGTGCAGCCCATTGTTGTGGATTGCCCGGACGATATACCAGATCCTGACATTACTGAAGTTACCAATGTGGACGACAACTGCATGATCCCCTGCGTGACCGAACCCTGGATCAACGAATTCCACTACGACAATATCGGAACCGATGTCAACGAATTCATCGAAGTGGCCGGCCCTGCAGGCATAAATCTGAGCAGCTATGCGCTCTATACTTACGACGGATTTAATGGTCAGGTTGACCAAACCTTCCCACTTTCAGGGGTTATTCCTAACCAAGTCAACGGCTTCGGAGCAGCATTTACACTTACGCCCAATCTACAAAACCAGACCGAAGGCATCGCGCTGGTGAAAAACGGCAATGAAGTAATTGAGTTCATCAGCTACGAAGGCGCGGTAACAGCCACCAACGGCCCGGCCAATGGCATGACCTCGGTGGATGTGGGTGTGTCGGAATCCACCACGACTACCCCGGAGGACGGCAGTCTAGGTCGCATAGGCAACGGCAACAAGCCCGGCGATTTCACCTGGGCGGTACTCACCCAAACCCAGGGCAACCTGAACACGGGGCAAACCATTTCTGACTGTCCTGACAACGAGCCGACAGTGGCGCACATCAGCGATGCCAATAATGGCGGGGCGGGCTCGGGTGATGACCCTTACATCGTAACACGAACCTACCGTATTACAGACGCTGTTGGCAACGTAATAGACGTGGATCAAATCATCACAGCCAACAACTGCTGCCCAACCTATAGCGACAATATCGCCTACGTAAATCTCAATGCCACCACAGGTGCCAACAACGGCACCTCCTGGACAGACGCCTTCACCGACCTGCAGGACGCCCTCAACAGCAGCTGCACCGGCATCACAGAAATATGGGTGGCTGCCGGCACATATTATCTAACTTCCGGCATCGGCCGCAACGCCACTTTCCAACTGAAAAACGGTGTGGCGATTTACGGCGGCTTTAACGGCACAGAAACACTGCTTACTGACCGGAACTGGGCTGCCAATGTAACCATCCTCAGCGGGGATATTGGCACAACGGGTGATAACAGCGACAACAGCTACACCGTAGTCACCGGCTCAGGTACCAATGCCACCGCCGTGATAGATGGCTTTACCATTACTATGGGGAATGCAAATGGTACTTCACCAAATAACCGAGGTGGTGGGATGTACAACAATAACGGCTCCCCCACGGTAGCCAACTGCATCTTTTCGGGGAATACTGCTTTTGGTGGCGGTGGGATGTACAATTATGATAATTCCTCCCCCACGATAACGAACTGCACCTTTTCGGGGAATTCGACGATTAGCTATGGCGGTGGGATGTACAATGCTGATAATTCCTCCCCCACGATAACGAACTGCACCTTTTCGGAGAATTCGGCTAATCAATTTGGCGGCGGGATGTACAACATTTTTGGATCCTCCCCCACGGTAACGAACTGCACCTTTACGGGAAATTTGGCTTTTGGGGGCGGAGGGATGGCCAATGAATCAGGGTCCTCCCCCGCAGTGAGGAACAGCACCTTTTCGGGAAATTCGGCTACTTCTGACGGTGGTGGGATGTACAATGAAGCTGGATCTTCCCCCACGCTAACGAACAGTATTATTTGGAACAATGCTGCGGGTGGAAATACAAATACAACTACAATATCTGCCTCCGTGTATAATGGTTTAGGTTCCACTCCCACATTCAGCCACTGCCTCATCGCCAATTCAGGGGGAAGTTGTAGCTGGGACAGTGACATAGGTGTTGATGCAAATAGCAATATCGATGCAGACCCGCTTTTTCTGGCCCCTTTGGACTATCGCCTTCAACCCTGCTCCCCGGCCATCAATTCAGGAACGAATACAGCTGCACCATTCACTGACCTTGATGGTAATGCCCGTCCATATAACCCTTACGGTTTTGGGCCTGCCACTGTGGACATGGGGGCCTACGAATACAGTACATCCATTGATTATTGTACAACCTGCCTGGTTGGCAATGTCCTTTATGTAAAAGATTGCTCCACGGGAGCCAATAACGGCTCCTCATGGGCCAATGCTTTCATTTATTTGCAAGACGCCCTTGCCCTGGCCAGTCATTGTTCCGATGTAACTGAAATCTGGGTAGCGGCAGGCACTTACTATCCCGATCAGGGTGCAGGTTACGTATCGGGCAACCGGGAACATTCCTTTGTAATGAAAAACAACCTGGCCATTTACGGTGGCTTCGCAGGCACAGAAACACTGCTCACTGAGCGTGACTGGGCTGCCAATGTATCCATCCTCAGCGGCGATATCGGCACGACAGCTGAGATTTCTGATAACAGCTTTCATGTCGTGTCGAACAAAAACAACTCACTTGATAATACCGCCATTCTGGATGGCTTTACAATCAGTGATGGAAATGCAGATGGTACAAATCTGTTTAATTTTGGCGGAGGCATGCAAAACATAGGATCCTCCCCATTGGTTTCCAATTGTTTATTTGTGGGGAATTCTGCATCCTATTCCGGGGGAGGAATGAGCAACTTCAGCGCTTCACCAACGGTTATTAATTGCGCCTTCATTGGGAATTTGTCAAATCAGTATGGAGGAGGAATGCAAAACGACAACAACTGTTCAACCACTGTGATCAATTGCTCTTTTAGCGGTAATTCGGCCGGAATTGAAGGCGGCGCCATGGATAATTACAACGGCTGCAATACGACAATAGTTAATTCAATCTTCTGGGGTAACAGTTCTGAAATAACAAACACTGGGAATAGCTTCCTGGTAATAAATAATACAATCATTGAAGACGGATGCCCAGGCATTAATGCTACCTGCAACGATGTAATTGCCCAAAATCCTTTGTTTGTGAATCAGCCGACTATTGGCCTTGGCACTTCAGGCGATCTTCGCCTGCAAGCCTGCTCACCGGCCATCAATGCAGGCAGCAACGCTGCTGTACCCGCAGGCATTACAACTGACCTGGATGGAAACCCGCGTTTTTATAACAGCGGAACGGTGGATATGGGGGCGTACGAAGCCCAAATTTGTTCGCCCGTAGCCGTAGCCATTGTAAATCCTGACTTCGAAATCCTCTACAAAGCAGGTTCAACCACGGTAACTTCGCCGCCTTTTACAAACTGGCAGAATGCTTATGGCCCTGATAACTTAAACATGACTGGACCAACAGTTACCTTTAGTGATAACACAACGGGCAATGAGTTTAATATGGCAGGCTGGGAGTTTAATACACAAATGGGTGTAACCAATTTCAACGCTGCATTCCCCAGTGATCCCCGAGATATGGCCGTATGGATGAACGGCGCTTCATTCGGAGGTGGTACAGCCGAAAAGACAATGTCACAAATATTAACAGAAGACGTGCAGCAAAACTTCTCGTATGTATTAACTGCAGATTTCGGCTGGAGAACGGATAATACCGTTCCTTCCCCACCGGTACTCAGATTGTATGCCGGCGCTACCCTGCTTACGCCTGTCACCTCGGTTGACCCTCCTTTGGTTCAGGGCGGTTTTGTAACCTATAGCCGAACCTATTATGTTGACGATCCTGGTATATCAGGGCCTTTACGCATTGAATTTGGTATGGCTGCCAATACAGATGGACAGCAATTAAATGCTGATCGAATAAGGTTGACCAGGACCCTGGAGGATTGCATCCTCCTCCCCGGCGAAATAGCTTCCAGCCAAACCATATGTTCCGGAAATATGCCGGACCCATTCACCAGCATTTCACCGGCATCAGGTATTGTTGGTGATCTGGAATACCAGTGGCAGATCAGCACTGCAATCCCATCTTTTGAGGATATTGCAGGCGCAGTTTCTGAAACTTACACCCACACAGGCACAATAGCCCAAACGACCTGGTTCCGAAGGCTGGCAAAGGTTACGTGTAAGACGGAATGGGTGGCGTCCAATGTGGTGCAGGTGAATGTTGACCCGCTCCCCATCGCAACCATATCGAGTATAATAGATGATTTTGAAGTCGACAATCTGCCATATGCCGTGGACGCCTTCGGAAACGGCATCGGCTTCGTCATCTTTGGTGATTTCTGGGCGGGGACAACCGTTGACATTTCGACCACCCAGGTTACCGACACCGACCCGCTGGCCCTGCCCGGCCAGTCTGGCGACAACCACCTGCTCATGTTTGAGGCTAACGTCAATGGCTGGGGTGGCCTCACCCACGCCTTTGAAAATGAGGATATAGATACCTGGGTGACGCAGGATTGGACAAGCTATGAAGGTATTGCTTTTTGGCTTTACGGCCAAAACACAGGCAACGACCTCCTTTTTGAGGTTCAGGACAACCGCAACCCCGGCTCGACCATCTCGGACGTGGAAATCTGGAGCCACGCTTTCGTGGATGATTTCTCCGGCTGGCAGTTGTTTGTCCTTAACTTTGACGATGACTTTGTCCGCAAAGAGATTGGCAACGGTGCGCCCAATGACGGCTTCGGCCGGAATGAGGTGCATGGCTGGGCTTTCGGTACGCTGAACACAGGCGGCTCAAATGTTACCTACTATTTAGACAATGTGAAGGTTTATGGCAACAACGGCAACGCCACCATTTGCGAAAACGCTTCACACCAGGTAAGCGGAGCAATGGCAGCCCACGGTACCATACTGTGGACCCAAAACGGCGCCGGCACATTGAGCAATGAAACCACACTTACACCGACTTATGCAGCAGCATCAACTGATGCCGGCAATGATGTAACGTTAACCATGACTGTTACCAGCAACAACGCCTGCGGCACAGCAACGGCAACTGCATTTTATACCATTTCGGTTGACCCGCTCCCCATCACAACCATATCAGGCGATAACGGCCCATTCTGCCCTTACACCACCATACAGTTCTCAGCGCCCGCAGGCATGGCAACCTACGCCTGGAGCCTGACTTATAATTTAGGAGGAGGAGCAGCCATGGGAAGCTGGGATGATAATACTGGTTTCACCCCCGGCCCCGCCGATGAGCAGGATGTTCAGGTGGTTGGGATTTGCGGCACGGTGTTCACCCTCACACTTACGATAACAGACGATCAGGGCTGCTCAGCTTCTGCCCAGCAAAGCTATGTGGTGGAGGATTCAGATGTTGAGTGGGTGAACGAACCGCAAGACCATGCTATCGCCTGCGATGTGGACGACCTTGAGGCAGAAGTACAGAATTGGCTCAACAGCATAGAGGCTGCCAGCAGTTGTTTCACAGGAAATGCTGACTATAATCTTCATTTGTTGCAGGTGAACAGCCCCTTGGATATACAGGGATTCTACTTTAGCGGAAGGGCATCTTTTGGCCCATCGGTATTCAATGTCACAGGCGATCTTGAAATGGCCGATCCGAATCAGGCTTGTAGTCTATTGCAAAACAACCTGTCAGGTAAGATCGCTGTAATTGACAGAGGTGCATGCAATTTTACATTAAAAGTAAAAAATGCACAAGTTGCCGGTGCCATAGCTGCGATCATTGTAAATAATAATCCTGGCGGCGGGGTAGTAACCATGGGCGGAACTGATCCCTCCATCACCATACCTTCCTTATTCATTAGTTATGATGATGGCCAGGTGCTTAAAAACGCCATGCTGGATGGAGTAGTTAATGCAACTTTAGGCAACTTCTTTGATCTACAGCCTGGTGATTATCCTGTTTTATTCCAGGCTAATAATGTATGTGGCCAGGTGATTACAAAAACTGTTACGCTGAGTATCGTGGATACCTCACCCCCTGACATTTTCTGTCCTGCACCGGTTGAGGTGCTTAGCGATCCCGGTGAGAACTTTGCCAGCAACGTAGCCGTTGGAACAGCAACCGCCACCGATAGTTGCAGCACACCAAGTGTGGAAGGTGAGCGCAGCGACGGCCTCGAATTGGATGATCCCTATCCGGTAGGTGTAACCATCCTCACCTGGATGGCTACGGATGGTGTAGGTTTAACAATGACCTGCACCCAGACGGTAACCGTGATCAAACGCTACGGCCTACAGCTAGAAGCCATACTGCAAGGCCCCTACCAGCCCAACCGCAGCAACGGTGTGATGAGCACTGCATTGAATCAAGGCAATCAGTTGCCCGACGATCAGCCCTACAACACAGCCCCATGGAACTACACAGGCAACGAAACCCTGCCTGATCCACTGCCTGAGGAAGTGGTTGACTGGATGCTGGTAGAGCTGCGAAGTGATGAGGAAACCTTTGTAGCGCAACGAGCTGGATTGCTCTATAACGATGGTAACCTGTTTGTTAGCTTCGAAGGGGACGCGGTTGACAACGAGGACTATTTTATTGTTTTATACCACCGCAACCATATGCCGGTGATGTCATCGCATGCCATTCCCATTCCGGTAGAAGGCACTTCTTTTGACTTTACCCAACTGTCCAATGTGTACCTGGGTGGGGCCATACCCCTTGGCACCGGCCGCAGGAGCCATGTGGGCATGATAGCAGGGGATGTCAGTGGCGATGGTATTCTCAAGTACAGTGGACCGGGCAACGACCGCGGTCTTCTACTAGGACAGATTGTAGCTGAAGGTGGCGGCTTGTTCATCAATCCAACCAATGGTTACTGGACGGCGGATGGTAATATGAACAATGAGATAAGCTACCAAAACAGCAACAATGACAGGTCAATCATCATTGAAAATATAGGTTTAATGACAGGCAATGAATTGCTGACAAGCATCTATGAATCGGTTGTGCCTGGTATAATAAATGGACAACGCGTTAGTAAACCACGAGATGACGGACATGTAAATATCCGTATGTTGACTGAAGCGCCTAGACTATCACTTGTTCTTCAAACGACTACACCTATATATGTGAGTGTTCTTGATAACATGCAGTTCAGCCTGGCATGGCAAACCGGAGATACAGAAATGGCCCTGTTGGTACAAAGTTACAGCAGCGATTATGGCTTGCAAGCACAAGGCGAAGCCGTTACACATCTAAGCATCAGCTACCAAACATTTGCCATGGCCCTGCCCTTGCAGTTGCCTGCAAACTGGATGGAGGAGCAGCTTAGCGTGCTGGAGTTCACAAGCGAAGCCTACGCCAACATCCAGCAGCGCCTGTGGGTAGCTGAGGATGATTACACCGCCACACATAATGCGATGTATTACATCTCCATCTGGGGCACTGACCACACCGGCCAGATCATAGGCACAGCCGTATCGGTGGATGAGCAGCTGACAGATTACAGCATCAGGCTTTATCCCAACCCTGTGAACCAGGGCAGGTTTAACCTTGCTTTCAGAGGAATAGAAACACAGGAGCTTGAGATGCACATCATGGACGCCAAAGGCAAACAGGTGATGGCAGAAAGTTTTGAAGCCAGCGCACAGCAAATGAAAGCGATAAACATCCAGCACTTGCAGCCGGGCGTGTATGTGTTGCAGCTCCGCAGCAGCAAGCTGGTATACCAGCAGAAGTTTGTGGTGGTGAGGTAGGATAAGTTGGAATTTAGAATTTAGAAGTTAGAAAATTTGTCACACTTCTAAATTCTAAATTCTAAATTCTATTACACCTCCCTGGTCACATCAAAGCTTTCAAGGTCTTCTTTCATTTTTTTGAGGAACATACCGGCAAGCGCACCGTCAACAACCCTATGATCGTAAGCCAGTGCCAGTATCATGATGTGCCTTATGGCAATCACATCTCCATATTCGGTTTCAATTACGGCAGGTTGCTTGCGAATAGCACCAACAGCAAGTATGGCTACTTGCGGTTGATTGATAATGGGTGTTCCAGTCAGGCTGTCGAACGATCCGAAATTTGTAATTGTGAAAGTGCCACCCTGTATTTCGTTTGGCTCCAGCTTGTTGGCCCTAGCCCTGCTTGCCAGGTCATTTACAGCCTTGGTAATGCCAAGCAGGTTCTTTTCATCTGTATTTTTTATTACAGGCACGATGAGGTTACCATTTGGCAAGGCAGTGGCCATTCCAATATTGATATTTTTCCTGTGTATGATGTTGTATCCATCCACAGAGGCATTTATCTGTGGATAATCTTTCAGTGCTTTAGCTGTAGCTTCAAAGAAGATAGGCGTGAAAGTAATCTTTTGTCCTTCGCGTTTCTGGAAACTGTCCTTGACTTTGTTACGCCAGTTCACAATATTGGTCACATCCACATCGATAAATGAAGTGACGTGCGGAGAGACTTGTTTCGACATCACCATGTGGTCTGCGATAAGCTTGCGCATGCGATCCATTTCAAAAACCTGATCTCCTGTGTCAGCCTTTACCTTTAAAGCATCAACCTTGGCTGATTTTGGCACTTCAGTTTTGGCTGTTGCAGGCGCATCACCTCGGCTGTCAAGAAAGGCCAAAACATCTGCTTTGGTCACACGTCCATCCTTTCCGCTACCACTGATACCATCAAGTTCTTCAACACTAATGTTCTCAGCTTTTGCAATACTTTTAACAAGCGGGGAGTAGAATCTTTCAGAGTCTTTATAGTTTTGTACATCAACCTCTTGTGGTTTTTCATCTTTCGCTTTTGCTTCAGAATTATCTTCTTTGGTGGTTTCGCTGGGTTTGGCTTCTACTACTTCTTGTTGATCTGTATCATCATCTTCATCACCTTCCATTTCCACAACGGCGATCACAGTGCCAACAGCCACCACATCTCCTTCTGCGAATAAGGTTTTCACGATGGTGCCCTCAACAGGTGATGGTATTTCGGAATCAACCTTATCTGTGGCAATTTCCACAATCGGGTCATCCTCTTCAATCTGATCTCCTTCGCTTTTAAGCCATTTGGTAATTGTCGCCTCAATTACACTTTCGCCCATTTTTGGCATTACTATATCAAACTTTGCCATGGTATATATTTTCGTTTAGTGCTTGACTTTAAACATCTTTTTAATGCTGATTGTTTCAATCAGAGCGCAAAATTAAGAAAAATATACGTAGATCGGTTTAGAGCTTCTTCAACCTAAGATACTTGATGAACATTATAATCTTAGCTCCGGTCATTTTATTATGCATTAGAGATATCCCACTTAAAACTATGGAGGAATAGTGGTACGTTTAGTTTTAGTGAATGTCAAATCACTTGGTATGCTCTCTGGCATTTCATGTATTCTGCACATGATTGACTACAGAAATAACAATTGGATGATCAAAGTTTTGAATTTTACTTCACGGTATAAGGAAAGCTGATAAGTAAGAAATAAGGCATCATTCATCACGAGTTTGAAAACACAATAAAGTCCAAAATGGTTTTTCAGCGGTTTTTCCAATTTTGGAAACCTAAAATTTCGGGTGCATAACCAATTGGGTAAATATGAAAAGACTAGTACTAACCCGGAAAATGGCTTATTTCGAAAGGATTGTAGTCTCAGATTAACTGCTTGGTTGACAACAGATCTTCCATTTGTCGTTGTAGTTTTTTTGCCTCATTTGACGCAGCCTCGGCGTAGTCTTCACCGTTGGAGGCGTAGATAATGCTTCTGGAGGCATTGACAATCAATCCACATTGTTCATTCATGCCTTGCAGGGCAACTGTCATCAGATCGCCACCTTGCGAACCAATTCCAGGAACAAGAAGAAAGTGTTCCGGAATAAGAGAACGAACACGTACGATCAGGCTTAATTGGGTTGCACCAACCACAAACATAAGCTGATCAGGAGTGCCCCAGGATGAAGCTTTTTGAATAACTGTTTCGAACAGGAAACCAATATCTGTTTTCAATTGTTGGAAATCGGATGAACCTTTATTGGATGTCAAAGCGAGCAACACAAGCCATTTATTTTTATAATTGAGGAATGGCCTTACCGAATCTTCTCCCATATAAGGGGCAACCGTGAGCGCATCAACTTGAAGGTGATCAAAGAAAGCCCGGGCATAGGCAGCAGAGGTATTTCCAATATCAGCACGTTTAGCATCTGCAATAACCATCACTTCAGGATAGTTGGATTTAATATAATCAATACTTTTTTCGAGACTCTTCCATCCTTTGGCACCATTGGCCTCGTAAAAGGCTGTGTTAGGTTTATAGGCTATGGCTTGGTTTACTGTGGCATCAACAATGGCTTTGTTAAAGCTGAATACCGGGTCGTCATGCTTAAGTAGAAAAGTTGGAATCTTTTTTATATCAGTATCCAGGCCCACACATAAAAAGCTTTTCTTATGCTGAATTTGTTCGAAAAGTTGTGCGCGGCTCATTTCAGTTGATCTTTTTCGGTTTTATATGTAGTTTCCTCAAAAATTAAATAGTAGCAGCTTATCCCAGCTCTGTTTTAAGTCGTTCGGCATTCTCAGCAATTTGTAATTTTTCGATCACCTCATCCAGATCACCGTCAATGATGGCTGACAGGTTATATAGTGTGAGGTTGATGCGATGGTCTGTCACCCGGCCTTGTGGCCAGTTATAGGTGCGTATTTTGGCCGAACGGTCTCCTGTCGACACCATGGTTTTTCGCTTTGAGGCAATTTCATCCAAATATTTATTGTATTCGATTTCGAATAATCGTGTGCGCAATACGGTCATGGCTTTTGCCAGGTTTTTGATCTGAGACTTTTCATCCTGACATGAAACTACAATACCACTAGGTATATGCGTTAGTCTGATGGCAGAATAGGTGGTATTTACGGATTGTCCTCCGGGGCCTGAAGAACAGAAAGTATCTTTACGGATATCCTTTTCATGAAGTTCAATATCAAATTCTTCGGCTTCGGGCAACACCACCACCGAGGCGGCTGAGGTATGTACACGACCCTGGGTTTCGGTTTTAGGTACACGCTGTACCCGGTGCACTCCGGATTCAAACTTTAAAATCCCATAGGCATTGTTTCCGATCACATTAAAAATCACCTCTTTGAAGCCCCCCACAGTTCCTTCATTCATGTCGACCAACTCGGTCTTCCAGCCTTTGGTTTCGCAGTATTTCATATACATCCTATATAGGTCTCCTGCAAAAATACTGGCTTCGTCTCCTCCTGTTCCGGCACGTATTTCAACAATGGCATTCTTGCTGTCCTGCGGGTCTTTGGGGATCAGCATGAGTCGGATGTCTTCTTCCAGTTTTTCTTTCTCTTCGAGCAATTCATCCAGCTCTTCACGCGCCATATCACGAAAATCCTCGTCTTTTTCTTTCTTTATGATTTCGCGTGCGCCATCAATATTTGCAGTAATATTCTTGTATTTGCCAAAAGCTTCTACCACCGATTCAAGGTCTTTGTAATCCTTGCTGAGCTTTACATACTTTTTCATATCACCCATCACAGCAGGGTCGTTGAGCTGTTCGCCCATTTCTTCCCATCTGCGTTTGATTTCTTCCAGTTTGTCAATGATTTCCACAACGAAATTTTTTGGTTTGCAAAGGTAAGGATTATGGTGGTAGAATTTTCTGAATTTTGATTTAAGGTTATATACACCTGTCATGCATAAACCTGAGCAAAAACCGAGATATTATCTTGATTTTCATCAAAAATTAACCGCCATAACAAAATTCACCTTGACTGTCCACAATAGTCAGCTTTTTTTCATCAGCATTTTCAACCTTTCCGATCACCTGAGCATCAACGCCAAAGGATTTCGAAATTTCAATCAAAGCCTCAGCCGTATTTTCATCGGTATAAACCTCCATGCGATGGCCCATATTGAACACTTTATACATTTCCTGCCAGTCAGTTTCTGAGGCTTGCTGTATCATCCGAAAGAGGGGAGGAGGATCGAACAAATTGTCCTTGATGATGTGCAGCTTATCTACAAAGTTGAGCACCTTGGTTTGTCCGCCTCCGCTGCAATGGATCATACCGTTGATTTTATGCCGGTATTCCCTGAGTAGGGTTTTGATGATGGGCGCATAAGTGCGGGTAGGAGCAAGCATCATTTGTCCAACATTTATGCCTGGTACATCAGTTGGGTCAGTGAGGCTGAATGGGCCTGAATAAACAAGTTCTTCGGGTATAAACGGATCGAAGCTTTCAGGGTATTTTGAAGCCAGCGTTTTGTGGAAAACATCATGCCTTGCCGAAGTAAGGCCATTGCTACCCATGCCGCCGTTGTAGCGTTCCTCGTAAGTAGCCTGCCCGAATGATGCCAACCCTACGATCACATCACCGGGTTTGATTTTTATTTCAATGACTTCATTGCGGGGCATACGGGCTGTAACAGTGCTGTCCACTATAATGGTGCGCACCAGGTCGCCCACATCGGCAGTTTCTCCTCCGGTTGACCATATTCCGATACCCATATCTCTTAATTTAGCAAGGAATTTCTCTGTGCCATTAATGATGGCAGCAATCACTTCTCCGGGGATTAGGTTCTTGTTGCGGCCAATGGTTGACGAAAGCAGAATATTGTCGGTCACACCAACGCAGAGCAGGTCATCTGTATTCATTACTATAGCATCCTGGGCAATGCCTTCCCAAACAGACAAATCGCCGGTTTCTTTCCAGTAGAGGTAAGCCAGGGCTGATTTGGTGCCGGCACCATCGGCATGCATGATGTTGCACCAGTTGGGGTCACCACCGAGAATATCAGGGGTTATTTTACAGAAAGCATTGATAAAAAGCCCTTTGTCGGTATTTTTAATAGCAGCATGCACATCTGTTTTCGAAGCTGATACTCCCCTTTGGTTATAGCGATCGGAGCTCATGGATTATTTGAAGATTAGCTTCAGGTTGGAGGTATCAAATTCAAATTCACCAAACTGTGACAACAAGCGTTGACCAAAAACAACTTCATGTCTAAGGTTATGACTAACAACTAGTTCTGCGTTTTCAACGGTGCGGTTCCCGATACGGATTTCTTTCACGCGGAATACTGCCCTGTCAGCAATAGAACCGGCTGTCAATACCCTATCAATATCACCTTCAAAACTGTTTCTGTCAATAATTCCGCTGCGCAACATTTCCATAGCTTTTTCTATAGATACTGAAGCAGTTGCACTACGTTCATAAATAATTGACTCATTGTATCCATCGATAATTGCCTGAACCACGAAGGCACCACTATTGGGATCAATCTCAAACCCAACCTGGTGTTCATCAGGCTCAGTTACAATTTCAATACTATGCATATGGGTTCCTGCTGTTCGTGGTACAAAATCCTTGCTCAGGACCCGGAATTCAGTTCGACGGTTTAGTTGATGCGCAGCCTCTCTATGTTCTACTGTTGGTAGATCGTCAATATATTCTTCAGTTAGAACAGTTCCTTCAGGGAATCGAAAACCATTGGCCAGAAAATCCCGATCGAGCTTACGTGGCACTCTCTCGCCATATCCACGAGCTACCATCCTGGCCGGTTCAATCCCTCGCAAAATAAGGTAATCAACCACTGATTGAGCGCGTCTCTGCGACAGGATATCATTACGTTCTTCGGTATCGCGATTGTCGGTGTGCGAACCCAATTCAATAATTATAGTGGGGTTCTTTTGCAAGGTTTCGATCAAACCTTGCAATGAATCCTCATATTGTGGAAGCAGCTCCCAGCGAGCCAATTCATATAGGATATCGGGCAGGGGAATGGGTTCTTCGGGGATGGGCTCCAGAATGAAATCCTTCACGAAATCGCGGCTGAATTCAACACCGACAGTGGTTTCAATAGCTGTTTGAGTGAAATAGTTCTCTTTGTCAACAATGATCTCGTAGGTGGTATTCTGATTGAGTTGGCTGGCTCCAAAAAGGTAATAGCCATTTTCATTTGTTCTGGTGCTTACCGACATGCCATCTGATCCCACTAGCCTGATGGTGGCGTCTTCCACAAACTGCAATGTTTTTTCGTTCGTAACCGTTCCTCCCAGGGTAAACAACACAGGCGGTTCAATAAAATAATACAGATTATCTATTCCTCTTGTGTTGTCCCTGTTTGATGAAAAAAAGCCGCGTTCTTCTTCCGGATGAAAAATGATCGCAAAATCATCACCGCTTGAGTTAATTGGGTGTTTCAAATTTTGTGGTGGGCCCCAGTTACCGGCGGTATCAATCGTTGTTACAAAAATATCCAATCCACCCATGCCGCCATGACCATCAGAAGCAAAATACAGGGTAGTATCATTTCGCAGAAAGGGAAACACTTCATTACCCGGCGAATTTACAATAGGACCTATATTCATTGGTCTGTTGAACGACTGATTGGTCGATTCGCGCATGGCCACCCATATATCCTTACCTCCGAAACCGCCTTTACGATCGGCAGAAAAGTAAATAATCAATTCATCCTCGGTTAATGTAGGATGACCGATCACATCGAGTGAATCGATTCCTCTGATCTGCAACGGCCTGGCATTGCTCCAACTTCGCCCGGAGCGTGTGCTGGTGTAAATCTGGCAACTTGATTCGCGTGTTTCGTCATTGGGACATCTGGTGAAATACAAGGTGTTGAATTTACTGTTCATAAAAGGTGCACCTTCGTTGGCTTCGGTATTTACATTTTCCTGCTCATCGATCAGTACTGGACTGCTCCACTCATCTTTGCTGTCTAAGCGTGCGGTAAATAAGGCACTAAAGCTTTGATCAGTCCAGCCGTCTTTCTCCTTGCCTGGTGCACTCTCTCTGGTAGATGTGAAAATGATTTCGCGATAATTGGACGACCCCCAGGCGGGCGCAAAATCCGACTCGCGCGAGTTAATTTTTTTTAATTCGGTAACTTCATATTTTGATGGGTTATCCAGCCACTCTTCAATGAGTGCAGCGGTTTCAGCACCAAGTGGGCCACGTGGGTCATCAGGAACCCTTTCACTGTATTTATTGTAGTATTCAATAGCTTCCTCGTACTTACCATTTATTTTGAGTAAGTCGGCATAGGTCAAAAACAATATGGGATCACGGATGTCATCTTCGTTGCGCATCAACCGGCGGTAGGTAGCTTCTGCCCTGCGGTAGTTGCCTGTTAGCCTGTAGCTTTCTGCCATTCGATAAGTGATCCTATTTCGTTCATTTGGATTTCGTCTAACCTTATTATAAGCTTTGCGGTATCTATCAGCGGCAATGCTGTATTGTTTGCGGTCAAAAGCCTGATCGGCATGCCTCGCAGGATTGCGTTGTGCAAACAAGCTCAAACTGAAAAATATACCCAGTAGGGTCAGAAAAAAATATTTTTTATGTTGTCTCATCCAATAGCAATATGATATAACAGGTATTTTACTCTTAACGTTGTTCAGGATCATTTATTGAGCAATTCCTGACTCATCTGAAGCAATGGGTTTCTGGTCATCGTTGCTGGGTTCTTCGTTCGGTTCTTTTTGCTTATTCTTCAGCTCTTTCTCTTTGAGAAATTCAGTATATTTGGTTTCGCGGTCAATGCGTTGCACTTCTTTGTTGATCTCGTTCTTAAATTCAGAAGATGCAGATTTCATTTCATTAATCACTTTTCCCAGGTTACGTGCAATTTCCGGGATACGCTTTGGACCGAAAACAACGACCAAAACGATAATTATTAAAAAGATCTCTCCTGAACCAAAACTAAAAAACAAGAGCATAGCCGACTGAAGTATAATCCTGACAAAAGTAATAAACTCAAGCCAATGAAAACTTAATTTTTTTCTTTACCGGACGAAAGCATATAAATAAAAACCCCGATTCCGAATAAATCTGAACCGGGGTTTAAAGATACAGCTAATTCTTATTTTTTCTTTTTGCCCGATGCTTTTGAGGCAGCAAGTTTCTCTTTCATTTCGCGCTCTTTCTTATCGCCCCCCAGCAGATCATATGCAACAGGGCTGGCATTGAAAAGCGATGAATACGTACCAACAAGAATACCCACCAGGAGTGCAAACACGAAGCCGCGGATCACTTCACCGCCAAATATGGATATGATTAACAGCACAATTAATGTAGTACCTGAGGTATTAAACGTACGTGCTAAGGTTGAATTCAAACCACTGTTGATATTATCTTTCAGACTGCGCTTCGGGAATAGTGAAATATTTTCCCTGATACGGTCGAAGATAATAACAGTATCATTGATAGAATAACCGATGATGGTAAGTATGGCAGCAATAAAAGCCTGATCAATCTCCATACTGAAAGGCAGTATATTGTAAAACAACGAGAAAATCCCTAGAACAATAATTGTGTCGTGTGCCAATGCAACCAGCCCGGCAAGTCCATATTGCCAGCGTTTAAATCTAACTGCGATGTAAATGAATATAATAATCAGTGATATAATAATGGCCGTAATGGCTTTGTTTCTGATGTCGTCTGCAATTGTCGGACCTACTTTCTGTGAGCTTAGGATTCCCACAAGCTTATCCTCAGCCTCCTCATCTGATGTGAATTGCTCGTAATCGATCTGGACCTGATAAAAATCAGCCAGACTCTTATAGAGCATTTGCTGGATAATTGAATCCACTTCCTGTCTGTCGTCATCAATCAAAAATTTGGTGGTGATTTTTACCTGTCGTGACGGACCAAATGTTTTAACCTCAGGCGTGTCGTCAGTAAACTCTGCTGTTAAAGCTGAACGGATGTCATTCACGGTTACATCCTGGTCGAACCTCACCATGTAAGTTCGTCCGCCACTGAAATCAATACCGAAATTCAATCCCCTGATGCCGAGCGAAAACAAGCTAATCAAAACCAGTGCAATGGACAAAACGTATGCTTTTTTACGTACTCCCATGAAATTAAATTTGGTATTGGATAGCAGATCGCGAGTGAGGCGGTTGTCAAATGTGATCTTTTTATTGTGGTCAAGCAGATACACAAATATCATACGTGATACAAAAATGGCAGTAAACAGTGAGGTTAACAGACCAATAATGAGTGTGGTGGCAAAACCCTGAACCGGTCCAGTACCAAAGGTATAAAGTACGATACCTGTTAAAAGTGTGGTCACATTACCATCAATGATTGCGGAATAGGCATTTTTGTAACCATCGCTGATGGCCAATCTTATGCCTTTACCGGCCCGTACCTCTTCTTTAATGCGCTCATAGATGATCACATTGGCATCCACAGCCATACCCAATGTCAATACTATACCTGCTATACCTGGTAATGTAAGCACTGCTCCCAGTGATGCCAGCACGCCCAGCAGGAAGAATATATTGGTGAAAAGAGCAAGGTCAGCTATCAAACCTGATTTATTGTAATAGAACACCATATATATCAACACCAGAATGAATGCAAGTACAAATGACCACAATCCGGCTGTTACGGCTTCACGGCCAAGGGAGGGTCCTACTACTGCCTCTTCCATGATCCTGGCTGGTGCAGGTAGTTTACCGGCTTTGAGAATATTAGCTAAGTCCTGCGCTTCATTCAAAGTCATATCTCCGCCTGAAATGGAAGACCTGCCACTTGGAATTTCATCATTTACAACCGGGTAGGAATAAACATAATTATCCAGTACGATGGCAACCTGCCGTCCGATATTTTCACCGGTGAGCCTTCTCCATATTTTAGCGCCTTCGGTGTTCATCTGGATACTTACTTCGACCCTTCCATTATGGTCAAAGTCCTGTCTTGCATCTGAAATTACTTCACCTGTTAAGGCAGCTTTGTTATCTCTTGATCCTTTTAGGGCAACGAGCTCAAGGAATTCAGGTTGGTCAGGTGCTCCTGCTCTTGGTTTTACTGACCATACGAGCTTCATATTTCGTGGGAAGATGCTGTTTACCCTTCGCAACATCTGGTTGATGCGGGCGGTGTCTTTAGGTAAAGCAGTTCCAACTCTGGCTGTATTTCCGGGGAAATATCTGCCGCTCTCATCCGGAAAATATGAAGGCATCAGGTAAGCATACAAAGGATTTCTACGGGCATATTCCTGAAAATCCATATCATCATCTTCGTCCAGATCGGTCGCTAACTGGTCAAGGAGTGTAGTTGCCGTATCACCTTCAATATCTTCTTGGTCAATTAAATCATCAAGAGATTCCAGTGCTTCGGATTCTTCATCTTCAGTGACTTCAACTTCGTCTGGTGCATCAACCTTTTCAGTAGTATCGTTTATGTCCGACAAACCGGCTAAACGCTCGTTGGCTTCATCAAAAAATGTGTAAACTTCAGAGAAGTTGTATGTTTCCCAGAACTCTAGCTGTGCAGTACCCTGCAAGAGTTTTCTTACACGTTTAGGGTCTTTTACGCCAGGCAGTTCAACAAGTATTCGGCCTGAGGTGGCCAGCCTTTGGATATTGGGTTGAGTCACACCGAAACGGTCAATACGGGTACGCAGGATTTGGAATGATCTGTCAATGGCGTTTTCAGCTTCAATTCTGATCATAGACAACACCTCACTATTGGAAGAGTTTACAGTGATTCCTTTATCCCTGAATTCGAAAAGAAAAATAGAAGCTAGTCTTGCATTTGGATCAACCTGTTCAAAGGCTTCGCCAAATAGAGTTAGAAAATCGCGCTGGCTGCCCCTGGAGTTTTCAGCAGCAATTTCCATGGCTTCAAGAAAAACCGGATCCTGGCTATTGCCTGAGAGTGCACGTATGATATCACGTACTGAGATTTCGAGCACCACGTTCATGCCACCTCTTAGGTCGAGACCAAGGTTTAGCTCACGTTCTTTAACTTCACGAAATGTGTAGTTATCAATCAGGATATTATAAACTACTTGATTGTCAATTGAGTCGAGGAAATACGTTTCGCGTGCTTTGGCTATTGAATCATAATAATATCCAAACAGGATTTCGTTTCCATCTGCCAATTCTTCAGCTAACTGAAAGGTCCTTTCTAGGTGTGCATATTCTTTTGCCTTTTTTTCTACCCTGCTGGCAACAAATGTAAACGAAAGCTGGTAGAGTGAGACGAGAGCAAAAGCAATGGCAAAGACTTTAATAGCTCCTTTGTTTTGCATTTCTGATGATTAATTTTGGTTAAATATCTTACGAATTGTGTTCTTTTTAAGAGGGTGCAAAATTAGAATAATATTTGATAACTACCAATATTTCAGGGATTAATTCATTTATACTGATTTTCAATATATTGATTATTCAACATTGGGTTAAGATCATTGTTTTAAAGGTATCAGGCAAGGATGCATATAGGCCTGTGAAAGTCGCTTATTTGTAGTACATCCACTTCCACAATTCACGGTAGCTGTTCTTTTTGCCATACATCAGTATACCTGTGCGGTATATTTTTGCTGCCAACCAGGTGGTGAAGATAAATCCAGCAATGAGCGTTACCATTGACACAGCAAGTTCCCAAAATGGCACACCAAATGGAATGCGAACCATCATGGTTATTGGCGAAGTTAGCGGTATTACAGACAACCAAAATGCTACCGGCCCATCCGGATTGTTCACTATAAAATTTGAAGCAATAATTCCAAGTATCAGTGGTGCTGAAACAGGAAGCATGAACTGCTGAGTGTCGGCTTCGTTATCTACTGCTGAGCCAATGGCAGCAAACAAAGAGGCATAAAGCAGATAGCCTCCAAGGAAATAGAACAAAAACGCAAAAATCATCACCTCAAAATTAATTGATCGAATGATATCGAACACCTCTGTAACATTTGCCTGGTTTGCAATAGCGCTATTATTGGCCTGTTCTTGCATCATGCTGCCGGCAGGAGATAAAACCTCGGCTGAAGAAGCTAATTTGTCAGGGCCGTAGATGGTCACAAAAACAAAATAGAGCAAGCCGGTGAGCACCACCCAAAGCAGGAATTGTGTCAAGCCTACAAGTGCTACTCCGGTAATTTTACCCATCATAAGTTGGAATGGCTTGACGGATGAAACGATGACCTCAATAATCCGGCTGGTTTTTTCTTCGATCACGCCTCTCATAACCTGTGAACCGAAAAGGAAGATAAAGAAATAGATCAATACCCCGGAAAAGATGCCGAGCCCCACTTCGATCTCTGTATAGCTTTTGGTTTCGGCACCATCATCAGACATCCTTATCGCAATAATATTGATATTGGTTTTGGAGGATTTAATCACCTCGGGATCAATGCCGGAAGCCATAAGCTTACGATTTTCTACTTCTGTCTTCATGATGTTACGTGCATATGACCTCATGTTCATCGTAATTTGCCTCTGCGAGAAGAATTCTGCATTTACTGGAATATTCAATTCCGGCTTTGGAATATACAACAAAGCGTCATAGGCACCTTTCAATATCTCATTTTTTTCATCTTCAAGAGTGCCATGAACCAGGGTAAATTTTAGATTATCGCCGCTCTCAAACTTGCCTGCAAACCAACCTGTTTCATCCAATACGGCAATATTACGTTCGCCAATATCAGAAAGGGATGCCAGCCAAATGGGCACGATCATCAAGGAGGCCAATAAAACCGGTCCAAGAAATGTCATGATGATAAAACTCTTTTTTCTTACCCTGGTCAGGTACTCACGTTTCAATATGAGGAAGGTTTTACTCATAACGATAATCTTTTATTGTTTTCAGGATTTCCTTTCTGAACTTGCTGTATGAATATGTCATTCATTGAAGGGAATACCTCATGAAAGGAGATCAGATCAGCATGGGGCAACAATATTCTGATCAACTCATTAGATTCTATGCCCTCCCTAAGCTGTGTTTGAACCTGTATCCGTTCAAAAGCATTGGTTTCGTAACTAAGTAAATTGAAGCCCTCAGGAAAAAGTTGTTCCAAAGGTTTTTTCAGGTTTTCCAGTTCCAGTTGAAAGGTGTGTGTTCGATACTTATTTTTAATGTCAACCACTTTTCCCTCCAAAATTTTCTTGCTTGCATTTATCAGCGCAATATGGTCACAAAGTTCTTCAACCGAGGCCATATTATGCGTGGAAAAAATGATGGTAGCACCTTTGTCACGTAATTGCAGTATTTCTTCTTTAAGTAAATTAACATTGATGGGGTCGAACCCACTAAAAGGTTCATCAAAAATCAGGAAATCAGGTTCATGAATAATGGTCACAATGAATTGTACCTTTTGCTGCATACCTTTGCTGAGCTCTTCAACTTTGCGATTCCACCAATTATCTATGTCGAATTTTTTGAAAAGATGATGTAGTTTTTTACGAGCCGTATGCTTGTCCACTCCTTTTAATTGAGCCAGGTAGAGTGCTTGCTCGCCCACTTTCATTTTTTTATAGAGGCCTCTTTCTTCGGGCAGGTAGCCAATGCGGCTGATATGCTCTGGACCTAGTTTTTTTCCTTTGATCAGAAGATTGCCCCCATCCGGTGCTGTAATCTGGTTAATGATGCGGATCAGGCTTGTTTTTCCTGCTCCGTTGGGTCCAAGTAGTCCGAATATGCTGTTTTCAGGAACATCTATGCTTACACGGTCGAGTGCCAGGTGATTGGCGTACGTCTTGGTTACGTTGACGGCTTTGAAAAAAGTCATGATGGGGTTTGCTTATCCGTTAAAGAACTCTTTCATACGCTCAAAATAGCTCTTCTCGTCATTAGTGGGGTCAGGCTGGAAGTTTTTTGACTCACGCAGGCTTTCCATCAGATCCTTTTCTTCTTTGGACAGTGCTTTAGGGATCCAAACATTTACATTAACAAGTAAGTCGCCTTTGCCATAACTATTAACGCTTGGCAGCCCTTTACCTTTCAACCGCAATATTTTACCCGGTTGAGTACCGGGAGCAATTTTAACCCGTGCTTTGCCATCAACGGTTGGTACTTCAACCTGAGTGCCAAGGGCAGCATCTGATACTCCGATGAAAAGATTGTAAATCAAATTATTGCCATCACGCTCCAGGTCTGCGCTTTTTTCTTCCTCAATGAGAACGATCAAATCGCCTGGAATGCCACCACGAGCACCGGCATTGCCTTTTCCACTCAGTGACAATTGCATGCCTTCTGAAACGCCTGCCGGAATATTAAGTGATATGATTTCTTCGTCCCTGATTACACCATTACCATGGCAGTGTGTGCAGGGTTTGGTGATTGTTCGGCCTTCGCCATTGCAGCTGGGACAGGTGGAGGTGGTTTGCATCTGGCCCAAAAAGGTATTTGTCACGCGAGTGACATGACCGCTGCCATGACAGGTGGAGCAAGTGGAGTAGGATGTGCTTCCATCAGCACCTGTTCCGCTGCAACTTTTACATGAAACATATTTGTTTACTTTGATTTTCTTTTCAGTGCCGTAAGTGATTTCATGCAGGTTAAGCCTGACTTTTACACGTAGGTTGGAACCCTTGTTAACCCTCCGTCCACCTCTGGAATGACCTCCAAAACCGCCAAAGGCACCACCAAATATATCACCGAACTGACTGAAAATATCATCCATCGACATACCACCGCCAAATCCACCACCTGAAGCACCACCTAATCCGGCATGCCCATAGCGGTCGTAGCGTGCTCTTTTATCGGGATTGCTTAATACTTCGTAAGCCTCAGCTGCCTCCTTGAACTTCTCCTCGGCTGAGGCATCATTCGGATTTTTGTCGGGATGGTACTTGATGGCCATTTTTCGATAGGCCTTTTTGATCTCCGTTTCGCTGGCATTACGGTCAATCTCAAGTATATCGTAATAGTCTTTTTTACTCATTTGATTATATTGGGTTTATCATGCCCCGACTACGACACGTGCATAACGGATCACTTTTCCGTTCAGGGTGTAACCTTTTTGAATTACATCCATTACTTTTCCTTTCATTTGTTCATCGGGGGTCGGAACATTAGTCAGGGCTTCATGAAAGTCGGTATCGAATTCACTTCCTTTGGCTTCAATTTCCTGTAGTCCTTTTTGTTGCAGAATTTTAATTAATTTATTATATATCAGGCTGATGCCTTCTGATTCGGCCTTGTCTTTCTCGATTGACTGCAACGCCCGCTCAAAATCGTCAATTACAGTAAGCAAGTCTGTTATAACTTCTTCGGTAGCAGTTTTACTTAATTCAATCCGCTCCTTTAAAGTTCTTTTTCTATAGTTATCAAATTCAGAAAAAAGCCGAAGATATTTGTCATTGAGCTCCTCATGCTTGAGTTTTGCTGCAAGCAATTCTTCTTCAAGTTCTTTTTCTTTTTTAGCTTTTTTCGAAGCTTTTTTCGTCTTTACTTTTGTTTCCTCCTGTTTTTCAGTTTCAGAAGTATTTATTCCAGTCTGGTTAGCATCTAATATATCATGCTTATCTTCCTTTTTCTTACTCGTCATTTTGCTTCTATGATTATTTGTATAATGGGGTTAAGCAAAAAATTTGCCAACCGGTCTTGTATTGTCAAATTGACAGTATGGTTTTTCCTGTTTATTCTATACGCTCAATTTCTGCCCCCATGTTACGCAATCGCTGGTCAATGTTTTGGTATCCTCTGTCGATTTGGTCAATGTTATCAATAATACTTTTTCCTTGGGCTGACATGGCTGCAATGAGAAGTGCCACTCCTGCCCGTATATCCGGCGAACTCATTCGGATGCCTCTAAGTTTGTATTTACGATCGAGACCAATTACATTGGCACGGTGTGGGTCACACAAAATGATTTGTGCACCCATATCAATGAGCTTGTCAACAAAGAAAAGCCTGCTTTCGAACATTTTCTGGTGTATAAGCACAGTACCTTTGGCTTGTGTTGCCACCACCAGGATAATACTAATCAGGTCGGGAGTGAATCCTGGCCAGGGAGCATCGGATATTGTCATGATGCTTCCATCCATGAAAGTTTCCACTTCATAATGATCTTGTGCCGGGATAAAAATGTCGTCACCTTGCATTTCTAACGTGATTCCCAGTCGCCTGAAGACTTCCGGGATTAGTCCCAACTGTTCAATACCTGCATTCTTAATGATAATTTCTGATGCCGTCATTGCTGCCAAACCGATAAAGCTTCCGACTTCGATCATATCTGAAAGTAAGGTGTGAGTGGTGCCACCAAGTTTATTCACGCCTGAAATATGCAAGAGGTTTGATCCAATTCCTTCAATTTTAGCACCCATCGATACAAGCATTTTACATAATTGCACCAGGTAAGGTTCGCAAGCGGCATTAAATATTGTTGTGGTGCCTTCTGCCAAAGCTGCTGCCATCACAATATTGGCAGTTCCGGTCACCGAAGCTTCATCCAAAAGCATATAGGTGCCCTTGAGCTTGCCTTGAGAAGTGATATTATAAATAAGCTTATCAGGATCGGCTGTAAAAGAGGCCCCCAGTTTTTTCAGGCCGACAAAATGAGTATCAAGTCTGCGCCTGCCTATTTTATCACCTCCCGGGTGAGGAATAAATGCTTTACCAAACCGGGCAATCAATGGTCCAATGATCATGATGCTTCCACGAAGGCTGGCCGCTTGTTGTTTGAATTGATCCGATTTCAGATGATCAAGGTCAATGTCATCAGCCTTTAGTTTAACGGTGTCTTGAGATATCCTGTTGCTTTTGACGCCTAAACCTGCCAATAAGTCTATCAGTTTGTTAACATCTATGATGTCGGGCAGGTTGTGTATAGTGATTTCCTCTGGTGTTAGTAAACAGGCACAAATTATCTGCAAGGCTTCGTTTTTTGCTCCTTGCGGAACAATCTCCCCGCTCAGATTTTTACCACCTTCGATCTTGAATGAGGCCATGACGGTTCTATTTTCCAGGGTTTGTAAATGTGTAGTTTTATGAAGATCAAAAGTAGGCTTTTTATCTTGATTGGCCGGTAACAATTCATGTTTGTGCAACAAAAGCCTGTGCTGTTTTCAAAATGGTTCTATTATAGGTCATCTCCTAAAAAATTAAGTTTGGCCGAGATCATTGAACACCAAGCTAAAATGATGTCCGGATGCTGCAGCTTTAAGTTAAATGTATAAAAAGTTGGGTTGTCCAATATAGACGGCTACACCAGATTCAGGCTAGCGATGACGGTTGTTTCTGCGTTGATCTTTGCGTTGGCTGAACTTTTTCTTTTTGGATTGGGTGTTGCGCTGAAGAATGTCGGAGGTAGGTATCAATTTGGCTTCTTCGTGCATAATTAGTTGGCCTTTGGAAAGTTCAGCCAGGTTTTCGGCTATGGTGGCATCATTTACCGAATCACGATTCCAGTTCAGGTATGATTTTTTCATATGATTCGCGATGATGTTTACCAATTCAGTTTTTTCCGGCCCATCTTCATATTCTTCAGCAACTTTTTTTATGATTTCAATGATGTACTTGCCATAATGTCCGTATTTGATCTTGGCCGTACTGTAATCAACATGTTTTGGTTTTCTTTGTAAAACTTCCGGTGAAGGTTTGGGGAAAGGTGATTCTATATCAAGCTTGAATCCGGATATCAGGTGGAGATGATCCCAAAGTTTGTGTTTGTAGTCGGATGCCTCTTTGACTTGCGGATTCATTTGCGCCATCACGCTCACGATGAAATGGGCGGCTTTTGTCCTGGTGTCACGGTCTTCGATTTCACTCAAATGCTCAATCATCGATTGGATGTTTCGACCGTATTCCGGTATAACCAGTTTATTGCGCGAAGTGTTGTATTCCATGGGATTTAGTTTAATTCGTTTCGTAATGTGCCGGAGCGATGTGATTTAACCTGATGCTAAACGGCTACTTCATTATACTATTGTAAGTGTTGGTCCTTTATTGAAAAATATCTTATTCAGATACTATTTGGAAGCGGTAAGGTTAGAGATTTAGAAATTGTGACATAAATGCATACCGGCTATTTTATCGTGTAGTTTGCCGCAAAAATACAAAAATTTATTAGTCATCAAGAATTTTGAGTTTCGCGAACCTCAACAGCAGTTGTTTGTTACCAACACCATTAAAGTATACCGTAGCCTTTTTATTTGCGCCTTCCCCTTCGATGGCCATCACCTTGCCACGGCCAAATTTTTGATGCAGTACTTGCATGCCGTTAACCAGAGTTTCAGTGTCTGATGCATTGAATGGTTCTTGTGGCGGAGTGGCCTTATTGACAGCTTCACGCATACTACTTAATTTCGATAAGGGTTTAGTTGATGTACTGTTAAAAGGTTTGAAGTTCTTGTGTTGTGCCCTTTTTGGTTGTTCGATCAGTTCGGGTTTGATCTCTTCAATGAACCTACTTGGTTCGCAAATAGTCAGGTTTCCCCAGCGATAGCGACTTTCAGCAAAACTGAGGGTTATCTTTTCTTCGGCACGGGTGAGGGCCACATAGAACAACCTGCGCTCTTCCTCCAGATCAGCTCTTGTGCCCAATGATTGTATTGAAGGAAAAAGGTTTTCTTCCAGGCCGACAATATACACATAGGGGAACTCCAGGCCTTTAGAGGCGTGTATGGTCATTAATGTCACATAATCCTTATTATCAGGGTCTTTGGTGTCGGCATCAGTTAACAGGGCCACATCCTTCATAAAGGATTCGAGTGAATTAATTTTTGTTTCATCTTCACCCTCCATGGGCACATCGGCCTCAGCCTCTGAAAACTCCCTGATAGCATTCAGCAATTCTTCAATGTTCTCCATCCTGCTGACCCCTTCGGGGCTATCATCTTCCTTTAGGATTTTAATTAATCCGGTTGAAAAGGTGATGTGCTTTGCCAGCTCATAGGCATTTTTGGTAGCCAGTTGAGCACTGAAACTTTTAATCATTGTGGTAAACTCTTCAAGCCTTGAAATGATTCCACGATTCAGGTCAGTGTGGAATGTTTTGGCATTGCATGCGATATCCCATAGATTATGCTGATGCTCATTAGCCAATACGATCATTTTTTCAATACTGGTTTTACCTATGCCCCTGGCAGGGAGGTTGACTATTCGCTGAAATGCTTCTTCGTCTTTATGATTGATCACGAGCCTGAAATACGCAAGCAAGTCCTTCACTTCCTTGCGACTGTAGAATGACAGCCCGCCATAAATGCGATAAGGTATGCCCTGTTTGCGCAAGGCCTCCTCCATTGTGCGCGATTGAGCGTTGGTGCGGTATAGGATTGCAAAACTGCTGTTCGGAAGCTGCTTGGACATTTTATAACCAAATATGGAATTGGCAACCAGGGTGCCTTCTTCACCATCGGAATTGGCCCGAAGCAAACTGATAAGTTCACCTTGCTCCTTATTGGTCCAAACGGTTTTCTTAATTTGCTCTTTATTACAGGCGATCACTTCATTGGCCGCATTGACAATGTTTTGTGTAGAGCGGTAATTCTGTTCCAGCCTGAATAGTTTATGATCAGGGTAATCGTTTTTAAAATTCAGGATGTTTTGAATATTGGCACCCCTAAACCCATAAATACTTTGTGCATCATCGCCTACCACGCATAGGTTTTCTTCGAGTGCTACCAGTCTTTTTACAATCAGGTATTGGGCATGATTGGTATCCTGGTATTCATCAACAAGCACATACTTAAATTTATGCTGATATTTATACAGCACTTCCGGAAAGTCCCTGAAAAGTAAGTTTGTGTTGAAAAGCAGATCATCAAAATCCATTGCACCTGCCCTTTTCAGTCTTGCATTATAGATTTGAAGAAGCTCTCCAATAAGTGGCTTCCCTGCAGCAGCATCTGCAGTTCTGATATCGGGATTATTCAAGTAATCTTCTACAGAGAATAGGTTCGACTTGGCACCTGAAATCCGATAAAGAACAAAAGAGGGTTGATAAACCTTGGGATCAAGGTCCTGCTCTTTGAGGATTGATTTTATTAGTCTTTTGCTGTCATCGGTATCATAAATTGTGAAATTGGATGGATAACCGAGCAGGTGTCCTTCGATACGTAGGATTCTTGCAAAGATTGAGTGAAAGGTACCCATCCAAACATTGCGCCCGTTTTCGCTCCCAACCAGATTCATCACCCTTTCTTTCATCTCACGGGCTGCTTTGTTGGTAAATGTAAGTGCTAAAATATTAAAGGGATCCACCCCTTGTTCAACCAGGTATGCCACACGATAGGTGAGGGCACGTGTTTTGCCTGCCCCGGCTCCGGCAATGATCATTACCGGTCCTTTGGTATACATAACAGCTTGACGCTGTGCTTCATTTAAATCAATTAGCAGTTTATTCACCAGTAGAAGTTTGCCAGGCAAAATTAGGTTTTTTGTTGCAGACAGCTGAATTACATTTTGTATTAAAAGGTATAAAGTATGATTAAGATTATCTATATTAGGAGGTGCTACATTCAATATACATCTTATATGAAACATCTTAGTCGTTCTTCAGGTTGGGTTGAGGACTAATAATATTAGGTGGATTTTTTGTAAAAAAATATTACCAAAATTTGTCAGACAAAAAAATGTTTTTACCTTTGCAGCCCCAAATTGATTGGGATTTATAGAAAAAT
>CALAZZ010000272.1 GCA_937926515.1 uncultured Bacteroidales bacterium
TTAATAATCAAGTATTTAATAAAGTAAAAAGAGGCTGCCTTTTTGAGACAGCCTCAAAATAATTCACGAAAACGAATCAATCATTAGCGAATGATCGTCATACGTTTGGTGACCATGCCATTGGAAGTGGCAATGCGTAAAATATACATACCTGCTTCGTACGAAGCTGTGTTGAGTGTGACCTTGCTCAGCTGATCCAGTTCCATATCATAAACCATTTGGCCCACAGCATTCACAACGGTTATGCGCTGCATATCCTTTGCTTCAATATTGATGCTGTTGTTTGCCGGATTAGGATATATCCTGGCTTCAGCTTGACTTAGCTCTTCAACACCTGTGATGTACACATAAACGAAGTCGTCCTCAGGAATTAGGAGAGACATTGCCGGAGGTGATTCACATTCAACATCTTCCTCATAAGTATAATGAGCAGTAACTTGGTAATAAT
Organism: uncultured Bacteroidales bacterium; assembly: GCA_937926515.1. Lineage (GTDB taxonomy): Bacteria > Bacteroidota > Bacteroidia > Bacteroidales > F082 > CALAZZ01. Next base: position 449 of record CALAZZ010000272.1, read on the forward strand.
ACCCTATATGTGTTTCCACATCAGTGTCAAGATACTCATATGAGGTCATTCCAGCTTCAAACGGAACAGTTGCCAACAAGGTGTAATTGCCCTCTGAAGTGCTGCGATATATGTTGAAAGCATCCACAGCACGTGAGCCACCCAGATCGAGCACACTGTTTTCGCCACTTCCTTGTCCTGAGATAGCTAGTTCGGCAGGAGGTACGAGACCAAGCCTGTCAGCCGGTTTTTCCATAGGTAACGCCATGGTAACACCGGCCATGGTGGTCACATAACCACGAAGGTTCCAGGTGTAATTCAATCCATAGTCCGTGAGGTGTTCCCAAAGCACACCATCAAGGGTGATCAAATCGCCGTTTGGTTGATTTTGTCCTACCCCACAACCGGCTGGGAAGTTTACACCATCAGTGGTATATACTGCAATCCATAGCTGTTTTGTGACGTCAAGTAATACAGGGCTGGTAAGGTCAACTTCTGACCATGCTTCTACCGGTAGTCCGGCCAATGGTTGAGTATGCAGCAGTGTAGCAGCATTGGTACCTTCGTAGATGCGCAATTCATCGGTGCTGGCCAGTCTGTTGTAGATCTGGATCTTGGTCAGCGAGGCACCTTCATATTCAGCCAGCTGTGGTGGATCAAACTTGATGGCCCAGGTAAAGGCAGCCGGACCACCGATGCCGTCCACATTGATACCATCATCGTAGTACAGCCATGCAGCAACAGGAGGAACAGAAGGTTCCCATCTGATAAGCGCAGCTTCATAAGGATCGCCTTGGTTGTAATCCCACACATAGATGCCTTCGAGGTTTTTAGGCGGATCACAACTTACGACTACATCCACACATGCATCACCAAGGCATGATTCTGCTCCTTGTTCGTAGACAAAAGTGACGCAGTATTCATAGTCACCGGGCAATAAATCAAAGTCCGTATAGGTTTCACCCTGTACTTGTTCAGCAATGAGTTCGCCGTTGCGGTAGATATTGGCTCCGAGGTATTCCCAGTCGAAGCCGCCTCCGCCGCCGCCACCGCCGTTATCGTCTTCGATCAGTTCGAAGCCGAACAGCATATCAGGTGTGCCCTGGCTTAAACCTCCAAGGGTAACGGTGTTTGGTACGATACCGGGTTGAGTCCACAAGCCACCGGCAATGCCATTGCCGCCAATGTTTCCACTAACAGAATGTGAAACACCGGTAAGGGTGCCTGTATTCAGGTCGAGTTGCTCAACCTGGCATCCGCCACCGGTAGTGGTACCAGTGAATATCCAAAGATATGGACCACCTTCGCTCCACTCATCATAGGCTGAGCCATACATGCTTGGAGGAGCGGTTGAAATGGTTTGCAACACAGTGCCTGTTCTGCTGATCAGCCTGAGTTGTTCACTCCAGTTGTTTACCCAGAAGGCGTCATTTTCGGGGTCGTAGGAGATGGAACGAACAGCAAATGAGCAAGGAATGGTGCTGACAAGAGTCTTGGTTTCAAAGTCCATTTGCCAGATTCCTGTGCCTGCAGTGGCATTGCTGCCATAGAAGTACTCACCATCATAAGCCATATCACGCAATCCTGTAACACCCGGGATGGAGAATTCTTCCACCAGGTTTCCGTCCATGGTAATCTTATGCAACAGGTTACTAGCCCAGCGAGCGGTATAGAAATGTTCACCATCGGTTTCGGCACCGGCATTGCCTAGTGCGCCGGTGATGGCTTCGAGGTTGTACTCGAACTGAACATCCCATGTGTCGCGACTTGGTTTAACATGACGTGGTTTCGCATACCTGTCAGCATCAGCCAGGCTGATTTCAGAAGTAGCTATCTGGCTGTTGGCATTACGGGTTTCTGCTATACTTGCTGTGCCAGAAGCATCAAGCTTAGGCGCTTTTATCATCTGAGCCTGACCACTTTTGGCTGTTTCTGCAAGTATCCAAAGATCCATCAGGAAGTTGCCCACTGTTCCTGCGTTAGCCATACCGGACCAATTGGGTAGTGCCCCATAGAAAGAGTTGGTGGTGGCCATTTGATCGCCATCAAGGCATGGATATGCATCAGTGGGGGAATTGCTCATGGGTTCCAGGAATATACCAACCAATCCACTTTCTGGTATAGATCCCAGTTCAATATCCAATTCCCATCCATTGTCGATTGTGGACTGCATCACATCGGTGGTATGAAGCAGGGTGTAAGTATCCCAGTCAACCACATGCAGTTTGTAATTCCAGGTACCAAATATTCCCCATGGCGAATGGCGGTAATCCAGTTTTTCAACTGTAACATTGGTATATCCGCTAAGGTCATATACAACACCATAACCATAGTTATATTGTTGATAGAAAGCATTACTTGGAACGCCATTATGGTAGCTCAGCTCGAACCAATCTCCTCCCGGAGGTGGTGGAGGTGCAGGGGCACCCCAGTTAAGGATCACATTCTTATTGTTCTCTACTTCAGCTGTCAAGTCCTCAGGGCCGTCAAAGTTCTCACATGAGAAATAGGTGAACTCATAAGCCATTTTAGGTGATGTACCGGTGGTGTAATTGGCTGCAACCTCTGCGAGGTAAGTTTCGCCATCCTCCAGATCAAGGTATTGGTAGTATTCCACCTCCGTGGTTCCTTTTACAACACCATCAAGGTAAACGGTATAATTAACCAGATCCCTTGAACGGGGTGTTTGGATCAGGATGTCGTCAATATTCCACCAGTTAATATTAAAGGTATTACCCTCGAACACAAAACCAATCTGGAACTCATCTGCACCAACACCGTGAGCTGATGTCAGCATTGTAGTGTAAGTTTGTGCTGGCCAACCGGTTGGGTTTACCCATTCTTCAACCAGATATTCCTCCCCGTTGGCAATGGTAAAGAGCTCCAGTGTATAAGCACCACTGAAGTGACTTAAAAAGTGTTTGAAGCTAAGTTCCAATTGTGTTTGTGTAAGAGTGCTCATTACAGGTGACACGAATGAATACCTTCCTGTTGAGCTGGGTGACCAATAGAACCTTACTTCGGGAGCCACGCCACCGGCCAGTGTTGTTTGACTGATTTGCCAGTTGGTAACTACAGGATCGATAGTCCACTCGCCAATACCTCCAGAGAAATCCTCCATGAAGGGCTCAAATGGAATGATCCCGCCTGAGCGCCATGTGGCAAACCCTGTTGGGGTTACATACAGGTCAGATACAGGCAATAACATTTCTTCAAGTATCCACTGGAAGTCTATAGGGATATTGATCAAAACATCGGTCAACTCAATCGAAGCAAAACCGAGTAATTCGACTGTGATGTCATAGGTTCCCTTGCGGAAGTCTTCCCACAGATAGTAACCACTCTCATCCAGTTCAACGGCGTAGGATACTTCCAGATCAGGCTCTGAAGTATTTACAAACAATACGTTTGTGCCTTCAGGGCTGTCGCCGGAGTTAGTCTGTACCAACACAGAGACCA
>CALAZZ010000273.1 GCA_937926515.1 uncultured Bacteroidales bacterium
AAGGAATTGCTGAATCGCGATAGGGGGGAGTTGGTATTGTGGAAGTAAGGATAAACTGATTTATGCCCCACTCATGATGATCACTTTCAGCATTGATGTTAAGCCTTTTTCATCTGTTATTTTAATATGATAAAATCCCGGTTTCAGTCCGGCGACGGATGGCTCAAAAACTTGTTTTCCACTGTTAAAAAACTGTCTTTCAACATGTATCACCCGGGCTTGAATGTCCAGGATCTCAAATTGTAAAGTGCCGGGTCGCTGCAGATAGAATGATAGATTGACTTTGTTGGTCGCCGGTACAGGATAAGCTTCAGCCAAAAAGGGATTGCTGTCCGCTTCATTTGTGTTCAGCACTTTGTCAACACGCAGTTTCAACACAACGGGAAGATGGTCGGAAAATTGCTGCAATGCATCTGCAACATCCTGAGAAACTGCTGTATTAGCCGGTGATTCATTTATTGATCCGTTAAAACGTCGACCATCCTGTCCGAAAGCTTTGTATGAATCCTGTATATATAGAATGTTTCTGGTACCGAATCGTATTTCATCTGAGATCATTATGAAATCGAACCTGTCGTCCATACCACCACCTACGGCACAACCATTGGTGGGACTTGTATTTGTTGACTGTGTATGTATCCCTGCATAAAAAGGGTTTCGATTCCAGTCGCCCACCTGACCTATCGGATCCAAAAAGCGCATGTCTGCATTTGGGTAGTTGATCATTATTTGAAAACCAGGCTCATAACCGCTATAAAAGTTGAAGTCGCCCATAAACATAATATTTTCATGAGCATACCTGGGTTCCAGAAACTGCATGGTGCTATTGACCTGCACCCTGCGCGTTTCTCTGTCCGAGCTTGATGAACCGGCTTTCAAGTGTGCCACAACGCATATAATAAATGCTGTGTCGCCTTGTTCCAGATCGTTGGAATAATAATACAGTTCATACACGTCAATATCACGTACCTGTGATTGAGCAACATATTGATTTTTTAGTCTTAGCTTTCTGGAATCATAGTAAAGCATGTTTACGATATTGGATGAAGAAACCGGATCAAAGGCTGCTTTTTTGTAATGGTTTACCCAACCTATATTCAGGTTTTCATCCAACATATGTTGATGGATATTTTCATAGCCTGCCATCTCATTCACGGTAAAAATATCCGGTTTTATTTGTTCGAGTATCAGCCTTAAATTTGGATCTTTCATCTCCAGACTGTTATTCGAAGTGTTGCAAAACCCAGTATTCAGGCCATAGTATAGCAGGTTGTAATGCATTACCGTCAATGTATCCTGGGAGAACACTTGACGCGAGAATATGAGAATAAGCAGGAATAGAAAAAGGTGTTTTGTCATCGAATTTAGTAGGTGTATCAGCGCCCAAAATTAGGCTTTTTGAGAAAAGAAAATTGATTAATTTGGAGCTTTGTTTATCTTTACCTTTTTTTCAAATGCAAAATCCGAATCCATTAGAAGGCCTTAGAATCAATTTTGATGAAGGCTCTTTGCTTGTTTTGAACATCAGTATCGCCTTTATCATGTTTGGGGTGGCACTTGGCTTGCGTCGTGAAAATTTCACCGAGGTAGTGCAAAACCCCAAGGGGGTTCTAACAGGGGTTGTATCCCAGTTTTTACTACTGCCTGCCGTCACTTTCTTGTTGGTATGGCTCATAAGGCCCCATCCGGGTATCGCCCTTGGGATGATACTTGTTGCTGCCTGCCCCGGTGGAAATGTGTCTAATTTTTTCTCATCGATTGGCAGAGGCAATGTAGCGCTTTCGGTAAGTTTGACCGCTATAGCTACTTTGCTGGCCACGGTGATGACGCCACTAAATTTTGAAGTATGGGGAAGTATTTTACCTTATACCTCTGCCATGATCAAATCGATAAGCATTGATTATTTGGAGCTATTTCAAACCGTGGTTATGATTTTGGCCATTCCCCTATTTATAGGCATTTGGTTTTCAGCTAAGCTTCCACGTATTACCAGGATCATCATCAAACCAATACGATGGATTAGCATGGTCATTCTTATAGGCATCATAGGAATTGCGTTCTACAATAACTTCGAGCTTTTTATTCAGTATTTTCATTACCTGTTTTTTATTGTTCTGCTTCATAATTTTGTGGCATTGCTAACCGGATACTTCTTTAGCCGGGCCATGAAAAACAAAAATTCGGATGTTAGGTCAGTAACTATCGAAACCGGAATTCAAAATTCAGCACTTGGGCTTATCATCATATTTACCTTTTTTGGAGGTGAGGGCAGTATGGCGATAATTGCAGCCTGGTGGGGAATCTGGCATATCATTTCAGGATTCGTGGTAGCACGTATTTTTACATGGCGCATGAGTCTTGTTAAGGTCCAAAGCCAATAGCATGCCGGTTAAGCCTCTTTACTCCCTGTTAAAATATTATGTGCCTATAGCGTTCAGGCTGTATTACAGGCGATTTCGGATTCGTAATAGGCATTTGGTTCCGAAAAAAGGACCGATAATCTTTGCTGTTAATCATCAGAATGCATTTATGGATGCAATGGTTGTTGCTGTTTCATCACACTACAGGCCATGGTTTTTGACGCGAGCCAGTATTTTTAAAAAACCGATTGCACGATTTTGGCTTGGTGCATTGAAAATGATACCCATATATCGTATTCGTGATGGTCTTGGTCAGGTCAAGCGAAACGACAGCTCCATTGACAAATGCAGGGATTTATTATTAAAAGGGCAATCTCTCCTCATTTTTCCTGAGGGTGATCATAACCATAAATGGATGCTCAGACCGCTGCAAAAAGGCCTTGCACGAATTGCTTTTGCTGCATTAAAAGCCAACCCGGCATGCGGACTTAAAGTTGTTCCTGTTGGCTTGCAATATGAAAATTACAGGGCATTTGGAAGTGAACTGCTTGTGAGTTTTGGTCAACCCATAGCTATAGATGAATATCTTCCAGATTATAAGATCAATAAGACGAGAGCACATGAAAAGCTGATGGCTGATGTGAAAATGGAATTGCTCAAGCTTATGGTCGCAATTCAAAACGAGAACCGGTATGATGAACTAAAAAAAGGTTTGGCTGAACGATATCGGGAACCTGACCTTGAACTTCGACTGCAGCAGGACAAGAAATTTATTGTAGGGGATTTTTCCAATTCAGTAAAGAATTCTGAAGAACCAAGATCCGGATTGCTGTTTAGAATACTTGGTTTCCCATTTTTTATTTATGCATTGGTGAATCATATCTTGCAAATACTTGTAATCAAATGGATCATGAAGCGTTTCGTTCGGGACCACCATTGGGAATCCTCCATACGATTTGCCGGCATGATCCTGATTACACCATTGTTTTATCTCGTGCAAACGGGATTGGTATATTTATCTACAGATCAGTTGTTATGGACATTGGTGTATTTTCTTAGTTTGCCAATATCTGCATGGATTGGGGCGCGTTATTGGCAGGAACTCACAATCCTGCGGTTTTGATTTGTAAATTTCATCAAAAGTCTTGTCTCAATAAAAAAAAGCATTAATTTTGCACGCTCAAAACGACTAATCTTCTTTTATAGCTCAATTGTCAGGGTTCATGCTGTGCATGATCAAACAAACGGTATAAAGAAGGATGGCGATTTAGAGTTTTGTTCCTCCTTAGCTCAGTTGGTTAGAGTCCGCCAGCCGGCGGATTAATCAGCGGGTCAAAGGAGCAGGGAATTAAAAAAAATATTCCTCCTTAGCTCAGTTGGTTAGAG
>CALAZZ010000274.1 GCA_937926515.1 uncultured Bacteroidales bacterium
TTTAATATTTTCGCAATCTTGTTTTTGAAATTTTAACCCGAGTGGCCTTTTATCGGGTTAATTGGAATCATTAACTTATCTAGGCATGCGAAATTCAATGTATTATCTGCTTTTTTTATTGTTAGGGTGCACATATGCTCCTCACAACAACCCTTATGGACTGGAGCTAACCCAAACCATTGATGAATATCAGCAATCAGTAACAACAGATCCAACCATGAAATTGGTAAATCTGGCTGATCATATCCCCAATGTGGTTATAGATATGCGATATGCAACCGCTGAGAATTTCACCAACAAAGTGGTTTATGATTATCCGGCTGCCTTATTGCGAAAGCCGGCGGCTGAAGCATTGGCCAGGGTACAACAAAGCCTGTCGTTGCAGGGACTGGGATTGAAGGTGTATGATGCTTACCGCCCCTATGCTGCAACTTTGTCCTTTTACGAACTCATCGGCGATACCAATTATGTAGCCGCCCCATGGCACGGATCCCGACATAACCGTGGCGCTGCTGTTGATGTAACCCTCATCAGGCTTGATACAGGCGAGGAGCTGCCCATGCCTACCCCTTTTGATGATTTCAGTGAAAAGGCCGGTCCTGATTATATGGATTTGCCTGAACATATTCTGCGCAACAGGGCAACTCTAATACAGATCATGGCTGAACATGGTTTTACTGTTTATCGTAGCGAATGGTGGCACTTTGATTTTATCGGCTGGGAGCAGTTCGGATTGTTGGATTTAAAAATAAGTGAGCTGATCGCAATAGAATAATGAGTTACCAGAACATGCAACACCGGGGTTTTCATGTTCATTCTAACTTTTGTGAATCTTTGTTTCATTGACTGTATGTTTTTCCAACAGTTCCCATACTTTCCTTTATACATCAATAAGTCGAAACAGTTTAGTAATTTCGCGCCCTGATATATCTGAAACATTATTGGGATGGAATACAATTTTACAGAAGCGGAAAAAAAGTGGCAGGACTACTGGCGTGCCAACAAAGTTTACAAGGTTGATATTGATCATAGCAAGCCGAAATATTATGTGCTTGATATGTTCCCTTACCCTTCGGGAGCAGGCTTACATGTAGGCCACCCGCTAGGTTATATCGCTTCTGATATTTATGCACGCTACAAACGACAAAAAGGTTTCAATGTGTTACACCCGATGGGCTATGATGCCTATGGCCTTCCTGCTGAGCAATATGCCATTCAAACAGGCACCCATCCTGCAGTTACCACTGAAAAGAATATCAGACGTTATCGTGAGCAATTGGATCAACTGGGGTTCTCTTTTGATTGGGATCGTGAGGTGCGCACAAGTGATCCTGATTACTATAAATGGACACAATGGACGTTTATAAAGTTGTTTCATCACTGGTTTAACAAAAGAACAAATAAAGCCGAGCCCCTCGAAAAGCTTATAGCTCATTTCGAACAAAACGGAAGTGAAGGTATTGAAGCTGCTTGCAGTGTGCATGAATCCTTTTCACCTGCTGAATGGAAGCACATGAATGAGGGCCGGCAACAGGAGATCCTGATGCATTATCGATTGGCATATCTGGCAGATACGATGGTGAACTGGTGTCCGGCCCTGGGTACGGTGCTTGCCAATGATGAAGTGAGTGAGGGCTATTCCATAAGAGGAGGACATCCGGTTGAGCGTAAGAACATGAAACAATGGCTGCTTCGCATTACAGCCTATGCCGACAGAATGTTGAATGGATTGGAGAAGATCGACTGGAGTGAGTCCTTAAAAGATATACAACGAAACTGGATCGGCCGGTCCGAAGGCGGCAGCATGGTTTTTGAGGTGGTTGGTTCGGATCACAAAATTGAAGTGTTTACGACCCGTCCCGATACCATTTTTGGGGCGACTTTTATGGTATTGGCTCCTGAACATGAGTTGGTCAGTGAACTCACCACGGATGCCTATAAATCTGCGGTAAATGAATATATCCAAAAAACAAAAAACCGTTCGGAACGTGAACGCATGGCAGAGGTGAAAAAAATATCCGGCCAGTTCACGGGAGCTTATGCCATTAATCCTTTTTCGAAAGAAAAAATCCAGATATGGATTGCCGACTATGTACTTATGGGTTATGGAACCGGGGCAATTATGGCGGTGCCTGCCCATGATAGTCGCGATTTTGCATTTGCCCGTCATTATGATCTGCCTGTCATTCAGGTGGTGAACAAACCCGGTGAAACCATGACCAGTGTATCTGAATGGGAAACATCTTACGATGCCAGGGAAGGTGTGATGGTGAACTCGGGCTTTATCAATGGCATGGATGTGAAGCAAGCCATAAGTGCAGTAATTAATGAGACTGAGCAACGCGGAATTGGACAAGGGCGTATTAATTACCGTTTGCGTGATGCCATCTTCAGCAGGCAGCGATACTGGGGCGAACCTTTCCCGGTGTATTATAAGGATGGGATGCCCTATACCTTGGGTGAGAATGAGTTGCCTCTTCAACTCCCTGCAGTGGATGCCTATTTGCCTACCGAGAGCGGAGAGCCTCCGTTGGCAAGGGCAAAAAACTGGCATACCAAAGATGGTTTTCCGCTGGAAAACAATACCATGCCCGGTTTTGCAGGCTCAAGCGGGTATTACCTTCGCTATATGGACCCACATAATCATGATGCCTATTTCTCAAGCGAAGCAAATCAATATTGGCAGAATGTAGATCTTTATATCGGCGGGGCCGAGCATGCTACCGGCCACCTCATATATGCACGCTTCTGGAATATGTTTTTATATGACCTGGGATTGGCTTGCAAAGAGGAACCTTTTCAAAAGCTAATCAATCAAGGCATGATTCAGGGCCGGTCGAGCCTGGTATACCGGATCAATCCTGAAAAGATGGCTGAATATATGCTTTGGGAGCAGCTCCGGGACAAGAAAATGGGAGTGGAATTTGTCCGTAATTACCGTGATGGACGACGCACTTTTGATTTTTACAGCCGCGAAGCCGGGCTGATTATTGAAGTGAAAAAGCAGCAATCGCTAGATAAGCTTGCCGGATCTTACGAATCATATGCTGATGAAAAAGATTGCAAACTGCTGCTCATCCCGATTCGTGACTTTTTGGATAGCCGCGATGAGATTTTTCAACGTATCCGCGATGCGATAGCAGGCAAGGAGGTTCAGGCCTATATTGAAAAGGAACCAATAGAGAGTTTCCCTGCCTTTGTAACCAGGAATTTTCCGGGGCGGGAGAATTTCTCCGACCCAATACACGTAGATATCAGCCTTGTTCATAACGACATACTTGATATAGAAGCTTTTAAAAAATGGCAGCCTCATTTCGCCAATGCACGTTTTATTTTGGAGGAGGGAAAATATGTGTGTGGATGGGAGGTTGAAAAAATGTCCAAATCCAAGTATAACGTCCAAAATCCTGATGAGCTCATTGAGCATTATGGAGCTGACACATTGCGGATGTATGAAATGTTCCTTGGTCCACTCGAACAGTCTAAACCATGGGACACACAAGGTATAGAGGGTGTTTTTCGTTTCATCAGGAAGTTTTGGCGGCTGTTTCATAATAGGGAAAATAAGTTTCAATTAAGCGAGGAAAGAGCCACCGAAGCCGAGTTGAAAATATTGCACCGTACCATTCGTAAAGTGGAGGAGGATATTGAGCGCTTCTCATTTAACACAGCCGTTTCTGCCTTTATGATTTGCGTGAATGACTTATCTGATTTGAAATGTAACAAGCGTGAAATTCTGGAACCTTTGACCATACTTGTTTCCAGCTATGCACCTCATTTTGCAGAGGAGATCTGGCATCTGTGCGGACATTCGGATTCGGTTGTGATGCAAGCCTTCCCGCCCTGGGAAGAAAAATACATTACTGAAAATACGTTCTCCTATCCGGTATCGTTTAATGGTAAAACACGATTTAAACTCGAATTGCCCGTTGAACTGGATGGAAAGGCCATCGAAGCGGCTGCACTGACATCGGAGGAAGCACAGAAATGGCTTGTGGGAAAACAGCCTAAAAAGATCATTGTTGTGCCGGGTCGAATCATCAATATTGTGGTTTGATGCAAAGTCGTTAGCCTCAGCCTGTCTCATCGAAAAACTCGAAGTTATATTAAAGCATCCGCTCATCAGTTCCGGTAAAATATCAATTATGATCGAAAAAAAATACCTCATCAATCAACCTGATGGCCTGCATTATAAACTGCTTACTTTGTTTTTATGCATAGCCTTGTCTTCATTTGTTGTTGGACTTTATGCACAAGATTTACGGACACATAACAACTCAGCCTTCGATACAGATGAGTTTTTGCAGTATAAGGTCTATTACAGTTCAATGATAACCGGAAACGTAACTGCAGGTTATGCCACCATTGAAGTGAATGACCATGATGAGCCCATGTTCGGACGTGATGTATGGAAAATTGTTGGTGAAGGCAAAAGCAGAAGAGCCTTCGATTGGTTTTTCAAGGTACGAAACCGATACGAATCATACGTGGACAAAGAAGCCTTTGTGCCCTATTTGTTCGTCCGGCGTACGCATGAAGGAGATTATGTGAAACATGATGACGTTTACTTCTATCATCATGAAGGCATAGCCGTGAGCCGTACTGCGCGTAAACCCATACCTGAGCATGTGCAGGATTTTGTTTCAGCCCTCTTTTTTATGCGAACACTTGAACTGGAAGATTTCACAGCCGACAGCAATTACTTTGTAGATTTCTTCCTGGATGATTCCGTTTATGTATCCAAAATCAAATACCTGGGTACAGAGTACCTGCGTACCGAGTTGGGCACCCACCGCACCCTCAAGTTTGCACCTATGATGGCGACCGGAAATGTATTTGCCGATGCCTATCCCATGCATGTGTGGGTAACCGACGACAAAAACAAACTGCCCATTTTAGCCGAAGCCAAGGTGATCGTTGGCAGCGTGAAAATGGAATTGGTGAAATATCGCAACCTGCTCAATCCGGTCACTGCCAGACGAAAGAAATAGCCAGTAACCATACGGGTTTTGCAATACTCTGGTTTAGTGATTGTTCCTTATTTAATTAGTAAGTGGAGGAATCAATCTGATAAACCAAATCCCTTTGCGGAAGGAGATTTGCGTTCCTCATTAGGGATTGTTTAATGCCTT
>CALAZZ010000275.1 GCA_937926515.1 uncultured Bacteroidales bacterium
GAAAAAGCATTTAATGTCATTGTTAGGCTCTATACCTGCAGATTATGGGGCGATTTCAAGGAATGTTCCACTAGGTGAACCAGTGGCATCCTGGATATCTGGTCTTGGGGCGATGGTTTGATATGCAATATCATCGTATGGATTCTGCTCACATGATTGATGATGAATGTCAGCATAGTCTCCAGGAATAACTGAAGTACCATCATGCAAAACACCTTCAACAGCAAGCTCATAATCCACTGCTTCAATACCTTCAAAATTATCATGATGTATCACTACCATAATGTAGATGGTTTCGCCATCTGCACCCACATTTCCTGAGGCATCCTGTGCTTCAACAATACCTGCAGCATCATTCTCATAAGGTGTGCCTGAAGGAATTGCGGTTGCAACTACATTGTCACCCGCAGTGGCAAAAGTATAACCCCATGAAATATCTGCGGTCTGACTATCAATGAGTCCATCGAACTGGATGCCCAGCTGATACTGACCTGAGAAGTTGGCAGCAGCCACAGCAAAATACAGGGTGTTTTGTCCGAAATCATAGATTACATTGTTATCAACCGGGTTGTAGGTGGCTGATTCAATGTCGGACATACAGGTTTCGAGGGCATCTTGTCCGTATCCATCTTGGATAGATCCATCTTCGCCAACGTTAGCGATGTCGAGCGTGAAGGCGTGAGCAGGCTCAATGCGGTAAACCTTGAGGTTTTCCGTTTCGCAGCCGTTAGCCGGATCCACATTGGTTACCTGAATCACCACAAACACATACTCATCGGGGTTGAGCACAAAGCTCTTCCAGGTGAGACTCAGAGAGCTAGCATCCAAAGTAAGTGTGTCGTAGTGCCCTGAGCCAGCAGCAAGGATTGGCCCGCCAATGGTTTCACGGTCGGGTGTAAGTACACCGGCATTGATGAAATTTATATCCTGGGTCACAAACCAATGGTAGGTTTTCGCTCCAGGGGGTGTTGGTACGTTCACTTCATAGGTGTAAGGGTTACCGGGAACCGGTTTTAGTGGGTCATCAAGGTCGATACACTCAACCGGTTGAGGCGCAAGCTGCGCGAATGCTGATGTAGCACCAACTAAGAGTGCTATTAGTAAAGTTAAAATATGCTTTTTCATAATTGTAAATTTTAGATTAAAAATTGAAAATTTGTTTGTTAAAATGTTTAATTGTTTGATTTAATTAATACTTGTTGAATTTACATGTGTGATGAATGCTTTGATTTCCGGCTACACGGTTTTGTTTAGTGCATCCGAAGTTTTGCAATACTCACCATTGGGTTTTTCATTTTTCCTGTTTCATAGGCATTTGGGTGTTAGTTATACATGTTTTGAATTTCTCCTGTTTGTTCAGGCTGTTTCCTTTCTCATAGGCATTAGAATTAAGTTTGTAAAAAGATGTTTTCATAGGTGCTATTTATTATATTAGTAATTGTCTTGTATATCGGGTCTGGGGTTAACCTTCACCGTAAATGACATGGTGGTGGCATTGCCGCAGGGGTCGGTAACTGTATAGTTTACGGTGTTCAATCCCAATGGGAAATAGATGCCCTCATCGGGTGGTGATGGATTAAAGCTTGAAAGCTGGCCGGAACCAGTCAGATCAATAGTGCCAGTGGTTCCAAAGTCGATTTCCCAGCTTATTTCAAGCAAATTCACAGCTGAACAATAGTCATGTATGTTCAAAATATTCAAGCGGGTATCCCCTGGATAAAGCAGGAAATAGTTGGGTCTTGGGTAGGTGAGGTCAGTATCTTCCTCATAGGAACCATTGGGATTATACAATGCCTGGAAAATATTGGCAACGCATTGGATGGTATCACCCGGCAGGTCAAATGTTGGTGGATGTATATCGTGTACGGTGACGACCACAGTGCATGTATCTCTATTGCCACAATTATCATTCATAGCATAGCGGTAGATAATGGTTTCAGGACAGAATGCACCATCTGAGATGATCTCAACGAGGTTCAAGCTGGAAGGTACAGGTTCGCAAGGGAAATTACTTGCATCGCCACCAGCAGCAATAAACTCAGCGTAGGTGTGATATTCAACTATTTCGTCCGTGCTACAATACAGTGTATCCGGTGGACAGTCAAGGCATTCAACAAATGACACATCAAAGTATAAGATGTCTTCGTTACAGGGCAGGGTGCTTACAGTGTCGAGCGCTGATACATAGTAAGATCCGGGATTTGTTGGCATGAAGATGGGTCCTGTATGTAAAAGATTGTCATTAATGTCAAACCAGCCTATTTCGTATAAGCTTGATGGGCTGGCTGTTGCTATTATGGATTTGGGATCGCTTTGACAGAAAACGAGGTAGTCCGGATCAAGGGTGATCTCGATCTTTGGGAAAACACGAACTGTAAGTGTGTCACACAATATACCACCCTCAGCACAAGGGTGATCCTCAATGCCACCGCAAACCAAATATTTGATTATTGAAGGCGCAAGAGTATCAGGCGTGAAATAAACGGTATCGTGACCGTTGGGGTTTGTCCAGTAATCTGGTGAGCCAGAGAGATAGTGCAAGTAATCTCCGGTGATATTACTATAGGTAAGTGTTGATGCATCAACCCCTGCAACAGTAACTTGCCCCTCGCAGTCAATACGTGTATCAATGCCTTCGGGCATGATGAGGCCACATACAGAAATGATCTGGTAAACATTTCGATTAGCACCAGGTTTACAGATATTTATGGTGTAATACTCTCCTGAGGGAACACATAGTACATCGCCAAGATTCACTTCCTCCCCGCAATCCACCTGGAAATACCAGCCAGGTGGAGAAGCACCATCCATCAGGACATAAAAACCTACCGCATTGGGACCTATTTTAACTGAGAAGGATACACAGCGTTCCGGTGAGGTAGCTTCACAGCACAACCCTTCTCTTCTTATAGAAGGGCTTTCCCATATGGAATCACATGAAGCACTTAGGTCAACCCAAAAGTGTGGGACATTTGATTGACATAATTGGCAACCACATGGTTCGAGCGGGATGATCATCTGAGTACAATAGGCGATATTGCCCATTGCATCTGTTGCACTGTAAATACGCTCGATACTGTCGGGACAGAAACCAGGAACCTGTCCTACACCATGCCAGATATCTTCAACATGAGCAATGATAACATTACTGCAATTGTCAATGGCAGTCAGGGAAGTTGTGTCCGGCGGAAGTATATCATCCGGACATGGCACATAGATTTGTGGCTGACAGTTGATGAAAACAGGCGGGACGTTGTCTGATACCACCACGGTAATTACACAGCTTGAGTTAAAGTTTCCGGCTTCATCAGTTACAGTCCATCTGATATTGGTATTACCTTGGTTAAGCGCTATTCCATCAAGCGTATTTGAGCCATTTCCGATAGTTGCACCTGTAAGTTGGTAGGATACTGAAGCAACTTGACAATTATCACCATATCCCAACAAATCAAATTCAGTACCATTAATGGTATAAGTACAGTAATCGGCATCAGTGTACCTTATAAAGGAGTTTGGGCTTGGGCACTGCACATTTGGAGGCTGATTGTCATTTATAGTTACAGTAAACGTGCAAATATTGCTGTTTCCGGCCTCATCTATTGCGATCCAGTTAACAGTGGTTATCCCTTTATTGAATACAACACCATTGAGTGTGGTGCCTGTACCGATGGTGGCTCCATCCAGTTCATACACCAGGCTAGCCATGTTGCAGTTATCATTTGCAATTGCATTCCATGAATCATTACCATGTGTATAGTAACAATTTCCGATTGAGGTGTTTCTGATCTGGTTGGATGGACAGGCTGAAAATGTTGGTGCCTGGTTGTCAGTCACCACCACCTCAAATGAACATTCTGCAGTATTTGTACTCGCGTCAGTGGCAACTACAGTAACTATGGTTGTGCCTACTGGGAAATTGTAGGGGAAGCTGATTTCTAAGCCCTCAACGTAATATTTAATATGGTTCATGGCGCAGTTATCAGTAGCTGTTGCAGTGAAGCTAAGGCTGGTATAACAAACATCAGGATCAGTAAAATAAGATGGTTCCGTTTCAGGGCAAGTCAGAATTGGATCCACATTATCATTGATAATGATACTAAAGGAACAGCTGTTCACATTATCAAAGTTGTCTGTTATAGTATAAGAAATGATAGTTTCACCGGCATTAAATTGTGTGTTTGGAGGAAAATTTATACCTGTAGATGGCGAGCTCGCCGTGTTTGCACCTGTCATCTCCCAAATAAGTGAGGATACCCCACAATTATCTCCATATGAAACAGGTGCGAGATATTCAGCCTGAATTAGTCTTTTACAACTGGTGCCTGGTGTATATGCCACTGTATCATTAGGACATATAATAATGGGGAGTTGATTATCTGAAATGCTTACAGTGTAATCACATTCAGTAAAATTGCCAGAAGCATCGGTTAATGTGTATCTGATTGTAGTTATTCCTGGGTTAAATGTATAGTTTCCAATATAGTTGATGCCACTTGCCGGTGAGTTGCCTGTTGTAGCGCCTGTCATCGTCCATGTTAGCATTTCCACCTCACAATTGTCACCAATAGATGGATCAGGTGTGTCAATGTTGGCAGAACACATATCTGCGTCAGTGTCTTGATTAATGGATGAAGGGCAGTTTAGGCTCGGAAGTTCGTCATCGGTAATTGTCACAGTAAATTGTACACTGCTTGTATTTCCACCAGCATCTGTGGCCTCATAGGTCACCCCTGTAACCCCTGTGTGAAAGTGATAATTATTATTTGTACCTGTAATCACGTTTCCTCCTGTTGGCAATGGAATACCGTTTGTGATGTCAGTAAAGCTTATGGAGAGTATAACAGGTGTACATGCACCTGAGCTGAAAGTGGGATGACTCAGGGTTATCTGTTTGGAGCAATTTCCAATACCATCATCACTGGTATTGCCTGTGATGTCAGGCAACGAGGTTGGGAGGAGAGCAGCGGCTGTAACAGTCCAGTTGACCTGATTGGTTGCCGTATTACACCCTGTTCCATCACATTCCCTCCGGCTTTGAATACTATTTGTGCCAGTAATGGCATTGAAAGAGGGAACATCAGCAGACCAGGAGCTCCAGTTGTAACCGCTATCAGTTGAATACCTGTAAATATTGTTACAATTACCCGATCCCCCTGAGCCCCCATTGACTTCAACAGTTAGCTCCTGACCGGTACAGACCGAGGTGGAATTTGGTATTTTTGTCATTGACGGGGCTGCTGGTTGTGCCAAAACATTCCAACTCTGGCTATTAGATTCAGACACGCTGCAACCAGTGCCATTTGAGGTACGCCGACTTTGGATGATATTCTCACCCACAACAGCATTGAATACCGGCACCGTGCCTGACCATCCACCCACCCAAGATGTGCCGCCATTGGTGGAATATCTGTACTGATCTGATGAAGTGCCAGTTCCACCTGATCCAGCTGAGGTGATTACTGTAAGCGATTGACCTGAACATAGTTCATCAACATTCGGGTCTTTGGTTATTTCCGGAGCCGTGGGTTGATCCACCACGGTCCAGCTCGCAGTGTTGTAGGTTGATTCGTTGC
>CALAZZ010000276.1 GCA_937926515.1 uncultured Bacteroidales bacterium
AACGTGAGTTCGATATAAGAAAGCAGGTTAATAACCAACACGAAAATGTTGATAACTATTTGGTTATCAACATAATAGATTCATAGATTCTTCGTAATTTAGTAGTTGATTATAAACCAAAAAAGAAGAATCTATGAATACTGACGATAAAATTATTGAAATTTTCTGTTCAGTCGATGACTTTTGTGCCTCTTTTATCGAAGTTCTAAAAACAAAACAGTTAGCCGGCAAGCCAAAGAAAAGAAACCGTCCTTGTACCATGAGCGAGAGCGAGGTAATTACAATTGCTGTTTATTTTCACCTGAAAGCTTTTCGTAACTTCAAATTTTACTATGTGCACTACGTTTGCAAGCACCTAAAGGATTATTTCCCTAAAACCGTATCCTATAATCGTTTCGTTGAATTGATGCAGTCTTCTATGTTGGCAATGGCAATCTTTTTGAAGACAAACGCTTTAGGAAAATGCACTGGCATCTCATTTATTGATTCTACACCTTTGCGCGTATGTCATATCAAGAGGGAAAGATCTCATAAGACCTTTAAAAACATTGCTGTAAAGGGCCATTGCTCCCTTGGCTGGTTCTTTGGTTTTAAGTTGCACCTGGTGATCAATGACAAAGGAGAAATACTGGATTTTGTGCTTACCCAAGCCAATATTGATGACAGACATCCGCTATTGGAAAGCAACCTGCTGGCCAAAATATTCGGTAAACTTTATGGCGATAAGGGATACATTTCCAAAGACTTGTTCGAGAAACTCTTTATTGATGGCATCCATCTGATTACCAAACTCAGAAAGAACATGAAAAACAACCTGATGCACCTATCAGACAAAATTATGCTCAGAAAACGTGCTGTAATAGAGTCAGTTAATGATGAACTCAAGAACATTTGCCAAATTGAGCATACAAGGCACAGAAGCCTGGAAAACTTCATCACTAATCTGCTATCAGGCCTGATTGCATATAACTTCCTTCCAAAGAAACCATCAATAAATGTGATCCAAAATGATGATAATGTGGGAGCTTTGATCTTGGCTTAGGTCGAACTCACGTTA
>CALAZZ010000277.1 GCA_937926515.1 uncultured Bacteroidales bacterium
GTTAATTCTTAGAATATTTCAGAAGTACAATGAAGTATATTCATAATTTTGCATCGCCAATATGTTTAAAAATAAATACCTGAATCTCTTATTTATCCTGTTGTTTATCGTTGCAGGGTATGTAATTACAGCATCTGTTTATCCAAAAAACCTAAACAGATATCCGGGCTTTGTTCTACTGCTTCTCGTTGATCTGTATTTGTGGTCCTATGTAAAGAAACGTGTATTCACCTACAAGAAATGGCCAAGATTTACCATAGGATTAATTTATTGGTTACCCATCATGATGTTGTCAGGCTTGGCAGTCATCGCCTATTTCATTCCGTATGAAAATTGGAACCATAGCCTGCGAATTTATTTATTTGGTTTGGTGTTTGCATTTTACACTGCTAAAATTATTACAGCAATCATTTTACTAGCCTCCGACATTTTTAAAGTTTTTTTTAGACTCTTTTCACTGATCTCCAATAAAAAAACCAAAAACCAACAGGTCGATTCAAAAACTAAAATAAGCAGGGGCAGATTTATCGAAAATGTAGCCTATGTATCAGGAGGGCTGATTCTTGGGACTATGTTCGTAGGGATGTTCAGATGGGTGCACGACTTCAGGCTACATACTATCAATTTGCAACTTAGCAGGCTAAGCTCTGATTTTCAAGGTTTTAAAATTGTCCAGATCTCGGACCTGCATCTTGGAAGCTGGACAAATGAAAATCAATTGCAACAAGCAGTAGATCTTATCAATGAGCAAAACCCTGATCTGGTCGTTTTTACTGGAGACCTTGTCAATTATAAAACAGAGGAAGCTAATAAGTTTAAGGATATACTCGCTCAAATAAATTCAAAAAATGGATGTGCAGCCATACTTGGTAATCACGACTATGGTGATTATGTGAGCTGGCCAACCAAACAAGCAAAAAAGCGTAATTTGGAAGATTTATTTCAATTCTATCGTGACTTGAACTGGACCTTGCTGCGAAATGGCAACTTCACAATCGAACAAAACGGCGAAAGGCTTGGCATAATCGGGGTTGAAAACTGGAGTGCAAATAGCCGTTTCCCGCAATATGGCAACATCACCAAAGCCACAAAAGGATTGGGAAAGGTAAGTGCTAAAATTTTACTCTCGCACGATCCAAGCCACTGGTCACAAAAAGTATTAATTGAACATCCTGATATCGATTTGATGCTTGCAGGTCATACTCATGGATTTCAATTTGGCATTGAAATTCCCGGTATAAAATGGAGCCCTGCTAAGTATATGTATCAGCATTGGGCCGGCCTTTATACTGATATTGAAAAAGATCAGCATTTATATGTTAACCGAGGCCTGGGATCCATTGGTTATCCCGGTCGCATTGGAATATTACCTGAAATCACTGTTATTACACTAAAAGCTTAATTCATATGCCAAAATTCAAATCTGTATTACTTATCAGCACTTTGTCTTTATCCGTGTTCGCTTCATCATGTCAGGACTCTGTACACGAACAAACACATGAAGTTAAAAGCCCAAAAAATGTAATCCTTTTCATTGGGGATGGTATGGGGTTTGCACAAGTGCAGGCAGCCATGTTGTATAGTGATGACGAACTAAACATGGAAAAGTTTCCTGTAACAGGATTACAAATTACATCCTCAAATTCGCACAAGATTACTGATTCAGGTGCGTCTGCCACAGCAATGGCAACTGGCACAAAAACAACAAACCGGATGATTGGCATGACCCCTGATACCATTCCAGTGCCCAATATGATAGACCTAATGGCAGGAAAAGGTAAAAAAACAGCTGTTGTGGTAAGCTCAGCAATAACTCATGCCACACCGGCTGCCTTTTTGGCTCATACTGAGAGCAGGTACAATTATGAGGAAATTGCAGAACAAATAGCCCTTAATGCACCTATAGACTTATTTATTGGTGGTGGACTAAAAAATTTCAATAAACGAAAAGACCATAATAATCACATTCAATCATTACTCGATCGCAGCTTTGTTGTAGACACTACCTTTGATGCCACATCATGGGATTGTAATCCAAAACAAGCCGTATTTCTGCACGAATGGCATTTGGATCCAGCGCATAAAGGCCGTGGCGATGTAATGGTGCATGCAGCAGAACATGCGATCAATTGCCTTAGCCAAACCGAAAGTGGTTTCTTTATGATGTTCGAAGGCTCTCTGATCGATTTTGCCGGCCATGACAACGACAGTGCTTTTTTATTGGCAGAGATATTTGACTTCGACCAAGCCATAGGAAAAGCATTAAAGTTTGCCAAAGAGAATGGAGAAACCTTAGTTGTTGTTACTTCGGATCATGAAACCGGCGGGCTTACACTGGTAGAGTCAAAGCCACGAGATAAGCATGCCTATTTCCACTTTTCAACAGATGAACATACATTAAGTTTGGTTCCCGTATTCGCATTTGGCCCTGGAGCCGAAAGCTTCACTGGCATGTATGATAACACCGAAATCTTTCATAAAATCAAACAATTAGTGGACTGATCTTAAGCTTAAACAATATTAGTTATAAACACTCGTTACTTAAACTTAAGGTCAAAAAGAGGATTTATTATCTGCTTTTATATTGAAAAAAATACACTTCCAGAAATACTCACCAGAGCTGCAAAGCAATGCGATTGGTTAAAAAAGAGCAATTCTTTTCATTCATTCCATCACAAAATCGTAAGCAGGTCAACAAGTAAAATCTATATCACTATTAGCCCCCGCACAATAGGTTCATGTTCGCAACAGCTTAAATTTGAAATGCAATTCTTTGGGGTTTGTCAACTTAAACCAAAAAGACAAAATTCTTTTGACAATTCTGAATCACTGACTGATTTCGATTGTCAGTCTTCAATTATTATTCATTAAAATTTCATTTAATCATGTTTAAATTCAAAACTTTATCGAGTATTTTACTCATTTTTATGTTCACAATTGGTACATCATTGGCACAACTTTCACCAGCTGAACAGCCTGTGGTTGATGTTTCTAATAATAAGTTAAAAAAGGTAGCCTCTGCAATAGTTGAAATTCAAAGCCTGGAGCAGGAAACCCAGCAGCAAATGATCCAGACCATTACCGATGATGGTTTTACCATAGAGCGGTTCAATGAATTGCAGCAGGCACAGTTCAACCCTGACCAGGAATCAGATGCTACGGATGACGAAATGGAAAACTTTAGCAAAACCATCGGCAAACTGGAACAAATACAACAGACAGCACAGGAAGGTATGCAAAAAGCCATTGAAGATGAAGGTCTTACTTTCATGGAGTACCAGGAAGTTATCGGAGCCATTCAGAATGATCCAGAGCTTCAGAAAAGAATTCAGGAGCTTATCCAGAATGCTGACTAAGTTTTATCATTTAGCAATTCAGCACTTACAATAAATCAATAAACAACTAAAGCCTTAGCCGGAAAGGATCCTTTTGGCTAAGGCTTTGTTTTGTACTCCAAACTAAACATAAAAGCTGCCAACCAGGTCGACAGCCTTTCAATCCCTGTGATTCGTCGGAGGCTTCCCGACAAAACCAATTTTGTCGGGACAGGCTTCTCGCCTCCTCAAGTTTAATAATCTGTAGAAAATGAAAAAGCTGCCAACCAGGTCGACAGCCTTTCAATCCCTGTGATTCGTCGGAGGCTT
>CALAZZ010000278.1 GCA_937926515.1 uncultured Bacteroidales bacterium
ACCAGCGCCCCAATAATCTCCTCCCGCCCTCAGAAAATACTTGAAATCCAGTGAACGGCCAACTACCGTCGGGATGACCGTCCGCCTTAGGTCGGACGCTCACGTTCACGGATTTCTACGTATTTTCTGATTCCTGCTCTCCACCACCATATTGGGGCATGGCCTGCCCGCTGCTTCAAACATAATGGTAGTGTATCTTCAAGCATTTCAGAGATATTGAGGTTATTAACATACCATCATGAATTAACTGCTGCGCTGGCCCGCTCAAATTTGAGGGCGGTGGGGCAGTGAATTGAAAAGCGCTTACTAAACCGGCAAAAACGGCCCAAAGGACGTTTGGTTGAGGCCCTTAGGCCGAAACCACTTTTTTGCCAGGTTTAGTTGTGCTTTTCAAGAGCGCGCCGGCATTAATTTGCGCAGATGGTTTTGGTCCTTTTGCCAAAACAAAAGGACAATAGGATTTGCTTGGGACACCCAAACAGTAGTGACAGGTTTGATAGGTATCAGCAGGCCAGTACTGTGCAACTTCATTGTCATTTTTATCCGAAAGTCAGGAGACAGCCTCTTTTTTATTGCAATCCGCTGATCAGCAGGATGCTACTGCCAATTACTCTACCAATCACCCCATTCAAACGACAGGGCATGATAAAACCTGCTTTTAAAGGCATCAAAAAAAAGATAGTTTAGAATTGTCTTATATCATTGATTTTCAATAGGTATCATTTTTTACATACATTTTTCTTAAATTTATTTAAAATATGTTAATAATCGGGTAAGGGTAACCTAGGCTGTAATTTGTCATATGATTGAGCCTGGAAGCAGATTTTGTCAAAAAAACCTTGTTTCATGACAGCCACAACCAACCAAGAACGCACTTATCTACGCTTTGGTCATGCAAAGCGTTCCCACCCATTAGAGTCATCTGAACAAGGCAACATTATTAATTTATCGCAATGTCCTATTGCAAATCGACTTAGTGTCTTTTTGTGTGGTTTTGATTGGCATGGGCCAGGTTTATTTTGACAGGCTTCGCTGTTAATTAATCTATTTATCAACCAATTTGTAAAAAGAAAGGAGAAAACCAAGACACAGAAACCAACCACCTTAATCATTAACACTGCTGCCGCTGGCGGCAGCAGTGTTAGCTGTAAATCCGTGAAATTTATAGAAATATTAACCTTTTATTAATAACTAAATCAATTCATTATGTTAAAAAAAACTACTTTCTTCCGATGGCTTACGGCACTGACATTTGGTGTATTCCTACTGTCGGGTGCCATTGCCCAAGCCCAGGATGGCCGCAGTATTGACGGCTCATACGTGGAGGGGCTTACCGCCTTTTATTCTCCAGGAGTTTCAGGATACGTACTGGAATTTGAAACGCATGCCGTTTCTCCTGATTTTGAATGGGTTGTGTATGCTGAACTTGATTTCCCTGATGGCGTAACCATTGTTTCAGCCACAGATATGAGTGCCGGAGGCTCTAGGGTCTTGCCCTATAACGATGAAACTGGTAACGGTGCTCTTGTAAGTTGGGGTGCTCTTTCCGGTTATGGGTCAAATTGGCTTACAAACGGAAATGTTGCTGCATTTAGTGTTACCGTTAATGTAACAGAGGATTTTACCGGTGACCTCACAATCGACTGGATGCTTCATGGCGATGTATATGGTGTTGACCCCCATTCCGTCACTGGTACAGTAATCATTGAGGAAGCCCCGTTCCCATACCCTGTTGATTTTGTAATGGCTACAGAACTTTCTGATAATCAGGTGCTATTGCAGTGGGGTTTTGACCCGGATGACTTCATTCCGGATCCATACCCGTTCAACACTGATGGTATGACACAACAACAAATTGACAAAAACTGGAATGCTTACAAGCATGACCACAACATTGTTTCAAGTGGAAATATTGTTAATAACAGGTCTGTGGTAGGCTACCAGGTTTGGAGAGAAAAAGTTTACCTGCCAGGTGACCTTGAACTTCTTGGAACCACCTCACAATCGCAGTTTGTAGATTTCGCCTGGGGGGATCAGGACTGGGGTGTTTATCGCTGGCATGTGGTCGTATTGTATGAACTCAATCAATCTGAACCCACTGCATCAAATACGCTGGATAAAGATATGACCACATCAGTGAGTGTATTGGTACAGACAAACTCAGGCGATAGCCCTGCAGGTACTTTGGTTGAATTTACCAATATTTCGGAACCTGATCTTGAAATAATATATTCTGTTGTGTTACCTGCCAGCGGAGCCTTTTCAAGAGATGATTTCCGTAAAGGCACATACGATATTGAAATATTCCTGCCAGGCTATGAAGCATTAAGTTTCTCCAATGTAGCAATAATGGAAGATATGAATTTCAATTGGGTTTTGGTTGAGATCATTGCGCCTCCTGTTGATCTTTATGTTACGCCTACAGGATATGCTACCTGGTCAAGTGGAACTGCTGTACCTTTCGAGCCTTTCTTTGAAGATTTCAATGAAGGTGTTCCGGCTGACTGGACTATTGAACTTGGACCAACTGCAACAGTAGATGACAATTGGTTCCTAGCCCAGCCCACTACTGCACAAAGCATTGATGATACTCCCTATATGAGAATCGACTCTGATGCTGCCGGCTCAGGTTCAGTATATGTGCATGGACTCATGTCCACACCTGTTATTGATGCTTCAAGTGCCGATGCTTTATATATTGAGTTTGACCAATATTACAGACACCTGACCAATAGCAGGGGTATTGTTCAGGTCTATGATGGTAATAACTGGGTCGAAGTATTATTCCAAAGCGCCACATCAGGCACATGGACTGCTCCGAACCACCAGGTTATTGATGTAACAGATTATGCAAATGCAGATTTTCAGGTCCGCTTCGAATATTATGATGGAAGCAGCTGGGCGTGGTACTGGGTCGTTGATAACGTAGTTGTCACAGATATTTCTTCACGCAAACTAAGTCGCGGCTTTGAACATTTCAAAGTGTTCCTTAATAATGTACTTGTAGCGGAAACTCAGCTTGAAGAGTATCAGTTTGGCACCAATGGAGAAGTTCTAGTAGATGGAAATACCTATCTGGCTGAAATAGCTGCAGTATATAGTACCGGACAATCAAGTAAGGTTCCGTTTACATTTATCTATATGGGATGCAACAATTATGCAGTGCCATTGGACTTTACAGCTGAACAAGTAATCGGAACAGCTAATGTTGATTTAAACTGGACCTTACCGGAAATAGAATTGGATGGCCAAACCAATCACAATATGGGAATTGATCTCAAGATTGATCCTGCAATTGCCGGTCAAATTACCTCAATTGGCCAGTCCAATAGCCTCAATCCCGCTTTCAGGACAGATGAACTGTTGTGGGGAGCCAACTGGGAAGATCCACCGGCAAGCACAAATGGCATTATCTCCACCTATTATGGAGGTTTATCCGCCGCAACCATGTCAGCAGATGATTTTGTGGTTCCTGCTGGTGTTGAATGGGATATTTCAAGCATTTGGGCCCGCGGGTTCTTAAGTGCTGGTGTTCCAGCTCCTGAAGGTTATGGATATTCCATTTATGCAAACAATGGAGGACAGCCAGGTGACTTACTCTATGAAGATATCGTTTTAGGTACATTTGCACTTCCATTGGTTCAGATTGACCTGGATACACCTATTACACTGGAGCCCGGCACTTATTGGATTGCTGTTTACGGATACTACAGCACTGCCAGCGCGACAACACAGGGCAGGTGGAACCAATATATGTGGAATCCTGCTACTACACCCGGAAATCTTGCCATGCTTAATGACTTTGCTAATTTATTTGGTATGGCAGCCAATGGCTGGATGACGCTGCAATCAATTGGTGTTGATTTCACAAGCCTAGATTTTGCCTTGTTTGGCGAAGTGGTAATCGATGAGCCCAGCGGGCCAACAGTTAATGAGCCCATTGCATTTACAAGAATCTGGCGCAACGGTGAGGTTATTGCTGAAGTAACAGATGAAACCTACCTCGATTCAGGTCTTGCATTAGGCACCTATAATTACTGCCTCACACTTGTTTATGAAAGTGGCGCAGAAACATGTTTGGGTTCCGTTTGCGAACAGGTTGAGGTTACAGGCAATGCTACCGTAAACGGAAATGTAATGCAAGCTGCATACCTCGGTGGTTCTCCGATTGAAGGTGCAACCGTCATGGTATTCAATGATGAAAACAGCTTTAGCTTTACCACCAATGCCAATGGTGATTACACCGGATCGGTATTAGCAGGCACCTATAACTATGAAGTGAGCGCAACAGACTACACTACCGAAACATTAAGCGGTGTGGTTATTCCCGAAGCTTCTACCATCACTAATGATTTCGTATTGATGGAATTCCCATACCCGGCAGGAGATGTCGTTGCTGTTGAGCTTTCGGATGCTACAGTTGAAATCACTTGGCGCTCAGCCGGAAGTGGCTTTGAAACCTATTTCGAAGATTTCGAAGCCAACGATGGTGGCTGGGTAAGCGGAGCAGTTAGCGGACTTGACCATTGGGAATGGGGTACACCTGCACAGGCAAATCTCAATGGGGCCTACAGTGGGGTAAACGCTTGGGCAACAAGACTGACTGCCAACTATGATAACAATGCCAACACCTGGTTGATGCGTCAATTTGACTTTAGCGCTGCTGAGAACCCTTACTTCAGTGTACAATTGCTACTCTACAGCGAACCGGGATGGGATGGTATGATTCTCGAATATTCACTTAACGGTACCAGCTGGAACAAAGTGATGGGTGATCCCGGATTCTATAACAATACCAGTACATCCGGCCCATTGCCACCACCTAAATGGTCAGGTCGCTTTGCAAGCTACCAGTTGTTTGAAACTTCAATGCCTGAAGTGGCCGGTGAAGCCAATGTATGGTTGCGTTTCCGATTTGCTTCTGACGGTTCAGTTCAAGATCAGGGTATTGCCATTGACGATATCATGATCATCGATATGCCTATGGCCAGCAAGATGCCTCCTCCTGTTTCAACATTACAGGGTTATAATGTGTATCGAACCAGTTGTGAGGATGGTGGAAACATGCAGTTCCTGGGCTTCACACTGGACACCACATTCAACGACAACACCTGGGGTACGGCAGCTTCCGGCGTTTACAAATGGGGCGTCGAAGCTGTTTATGCAGAAAATGAATCAGAGGTGGAATTCTCCAACTGCCTCGACAAGAACATGACCACTATGGTCTCTGTGTTGGTACAGACTAACTCCGGCGACAGCCCTGAAGGCACAAACGTCTTGTTTGTAAACACCTCTGAGCCTGATCTGGAAGTATCATACGCTGTTGAACTGGATGAGAGTGGTTACTATCTGTGGGAAGATTTCCGCAAGGGCACCTATGATATCACGGTCGAATTACTCGGTTTTGAATCAATTGAATTGACCGATGTGTTGATCAATATACCCATAGATTTTCACTGGATACTTAACGAGCTTCTCTTGCCCGTATCAGATCTTTATGTAACACCAACCGGTTTTGCCACATGGCGCTCAGGTGGTATCATACCTTTTGAACCTTTCATGGAGGATTTCTCTGAAGGAATTGGAGCATGGACCAAAATACCTGATCTGGCAAATTGGCAGATAAGCCAAACAAGCCTGGCAGGCGGCACATCACCTGAAGCCAGATTCTATTTCTCTCCCAGTGCGGTTATGACATGGTATTTCATCTCACCTATGATGAGTACACTTACCCAAACACAACTTGAGTTAAGCTTCAAGCATTACCTCAGTCATTTTGGTGGTCCATATACCTTAAAATTAGTAGCTATCGCGAATGGAGAAGAATATCTTGTTGAAGAATGGGTAAACCCAACCGGCTGGCCGGCACAAGCTTACACCACTATGCTGACAACAGCACATGGTGTTGGTGCGGATGAGTTCCAAATCGCATTTGTTTTCGAAGGTGACTCATGGAATGTTAACAATTGGAATATTGACGACATCCTGCTGCAAACGCCCCGTTCAAGGGATCTGGTTAATTATACCGTTTACCTTGATGGTGTTGTTGACGGCACCTCTGAAGTTGAGTATTATCAATATGAAGGTTTGGAAGATGGTGTAACCTATCTGGCTGAAGTAGCTGCCAATTACACCACCGGTACTTCACCAAGGATGGCCTATGAATTCACATATTTTGCTTGCGAAAACTTCCCGGGTCCTGATGACCTTTCAGCTGAAGTAGAGAATAACCAAAATGTAATCCTGAACTGGGGTGCGCCTGCACCTCCACCACCGCCACCGGGCGAAGAGCTTGAAGAAGACTTCGAAGGTGGTTCACTGCCTGCAGATTGGGAAATCATTCAAACCAATGGCGCAACAGCTACAGGGCCAACACCTTCATTCTGGACTGTGAATAATTACGTAAGTCCTGACTTCTCACCATTTGGCACTTACCATGCCGGATTGTGGTGGGATTACGACAATCAGGATGAGTGGCTCATCACACCCGAATTCGCATGTGATGCAGGTGCTTCCTTAAGCTTCTGGACAGCCGTTTATGAAGGTAGTATCTATAATGACCACTACTATGTGAAAGTATCTACAGATGGCGGTTCAAGCTGGACTGAGCTCTGGGATGCATCCACACTCACAGGTAATGCCTGGAACTACTACAGCTATCCTTATGAGATCGATCTGAATGCCTATGCCGGACAAAACATCAAACTTGCCTTCCAGGCTGTTGATGGTCCTACCAATGACGGACTCTGGTATGTTTGGTTTGTTGATAATATCGTGGTTTCATCTGACACCAGGTCCATTGTTTTCGAACCTGAGAGCCTTATTCGTAAGAGCAATTCAACCAGAAGCAACGACATGATCGCCAGAGATGGTAACACCGAAGCCATCCAGTGGTCAAGGGATATGAGTGCAGAAACAGATATGAGTGCTGCACCACGTCCGATACGTGCAAGCCGCGACACATGGGATGTACAGTTCGAGTACAACCTCGAAGCCATCACCGGTGCACTAGGCAATGCCGGTGCCGAAACCGATGGTGAACATTTCTATACCGCTCGCTGGGCTAGTAACCTGTTGCATAAGATTACCATGGACGGAAACCTGGTGGAAGAATTCTCCATCCCGGGTGTTACAGGATTGCGTGATATGGCTTATGATGGTGAGTATTTCTATGGCAGCAATGCCACTGCCGGTACCGGTATCTGGCAAATGGACTTTGAAACAAAGACCCTTGTCAGCACCATTCCTTGCTCCTTCGCTGTTCGTTCAATCTCCTACGACCCCGAAAATGACGCCTTCTGGGTGAACAACTGGAGTGAACAACTCAGGCTGATTAGCAGAACAGGTACTGTGTTGCAAACCATTTCAACCGCTCCTCCAAGCATGTATGGCTCAGCTTATGATGAGTGGAGTGAAGGTGGTCCTTACCTGTGGTTGTTTACTGGTACAACTACCGGTGGCGGATGCCAGGTTGAACAACTAAACCTGAATACTGGCACCCTTACCGGTGTTTCACATTCTGTTAGCGGAAACATCGGCGGCAATGGCATTGCCGGTGGCTTGTGGACACAGCCCGGTATCGTACCAAACACCGTTACCCTTGGAGGTTTAAGCCAAGGCACACCTGATATGCTGTTCGGCTTCGAACTGATCGAAGATGATAACGGCGGCGGTGGCGGCGGAGGCTTCGACTGGGAATACCTTGGAGCCAATATCTACCGCAATGGCGAACTCATTGCTGAACAAGTACAGGGTGAAACCTATACTGACTTTGACCTGTTACCCGGTGACTATGAATACTGTGTAACCTTCGTTTATGAACTCGGCGCAGAATCCTGCCTGGGTGATGCATGTGTGGATGTAGTTGTAAGTTGTGATCCGCCTAAAAACCTCGAAGGGGATCATGTGTGGGAATACAATCAGGGCGATCCTTATGAAGCTGCACTCATCAAATGGGAACCTTCTGTTCCTCCTGTTGCTGCTTGGCTGTACTACGATGATGGCATCAATGTGGACGGTATCGGTGGACCCGCTGCCTTTACCTGGGCCATCAAGTTTGATCCACCTCAGTTGGCTGAATATGAAGGTGCTTCACTGACCAAGATCCAGATCTACAACAGACTGGCAAGTACTGATGAATTGCGCATCTACGAAGGCACCAATGCTGCTACACTGCTGCATACTCAACCATTGGCCGGACTACCGGTTGAAGCATGGTCAGAAGTTGACCTTACAAATCCGGTTTTGATTGATGTTTCAAAACAATTATGGATTGCTGTTTACACCACTGATGGCGTAAACTTCCCAGCCGGTTGTGGGGTAGGACAAAACCAACCAAACGGCGATTTGATCACCCTTGATGGTGTGCTTTGGGAACACCTCACAGACTATGGATTGATTTACACCTGGAACCTACGCGGTTATGTGACCACCATGGCAGGTGCTACCATGGCACTGCCAATGGAAAAACCGGCTGACAGGCTTGGTCTCGTACCTCCTGCCGAACTGGCTATTTCAGGCCAGGGAAGTGTTGAAAACAGTGTGCTCGATCTGGGTGGCTCACGCGCTGTGGATGCTTTCAACATATATCGCAGCACTTCAGAGGGCAATTACACCTTGTTGGCAACTGTTCCGTTTGAAGCTGGAATGACCTCATATGAGTATCTTGACACTGATGTGGATACACATGTAGGGTATTATTACCAGGTTACTGCACACTATACCTATGAGGATGATGTTGAATGTGAATCACCTCCGGCAATGTCTCTACTAATTCCTGAGGACGACTTCGTTTATGTGTACATCACAGGTGTTGAAGAACTAAGTCAAGCTGAAGCCAGGATATATCCTAACCCGGCAAACAACAGCATCAATATTGAAGCAAAGGATATGCAACGCATAACCGTTGTGAATGCTGTGGGCCAAATGGTTTATGATATGGAACTGGATCAGCTGAGCAAGGTCACACTCAACACAGCTTCGTACGAAGCAGGTATGTATATTTTACGCATTGCCACTTCCAATGGCATGGTCACCAAACGTATGACGATCATTCGCTAATGATTGATTCGTTTTCGTGAATTATTTTAAGAGGGCTTCGGCCCTCTTTTTTTTATTTATATTTGAATTCATCATGTCTCCTAAAATAATTTATAATATTTTAGCGGGCCAGTAAGGGTAAACTCATACGCAGTTTGTCATATAGACGTGTAGATTGAGTTGTGTGAAGATTAATGCCTTGTTTTAATGACATTTAATGCTTTTAAATTAAACTTTAGCCAGAATAACTTGTGTTTGGCTGGATCATCATTTTACAGATCAGTTGTTATCTCTCCTTCCATTAACTGGTCAGGTATTGGAATTTATGCTTCACAACAACACATTCAAACAATGCTTACTATCACTTACTCACACACACGAGAATTAATCAAGTCATTCAAACAAAACAAAGGAGGTAATTCCAGAATTAACGGAGAATATTTTTATCAATTAGGCAATATTATTGCAAATTATAAACAATTATCGGATTAAATTCCTATTATTCATTAAATTAAATTAATTATGTACAAACAAGCTACTTATTTACGATGGCTTATACCGGTTACGCTGGGATTTTTCTTCCTGGCTGCATCGGTTTGGGCGGACAATCGTGAGGTTGCAGGTGAACTAACCACCTCAAGTTCCTATAGTGGGGGCGCAACTGTTGACCTTGATTTTTCCCTTACTGTCGGGTCACCTGACTGGGAATACGTTGAGCAATTTAACCTTACATTTCCTGAGGAATTCACCATTAATTCAGCCACTCCTTATGATGGCACTACCGAAGAACCGGAAATTAATGGCCAAACCATTACCTGGAATACAACCATTCCTATTCCAAATGGTGGAGGTAACTGGGAATACCTGACACGCAATTTTTCAGTGAATGTGACCGCAGCTCCTGATGCTGAAGGTGACAAAGTCCTGGATTGGGACATTGAAGGCGATGGATGGGGTGCAGACCCACATACCTTTGCAGGCACAGTTGTATTACCGGACCTGCCTTTCCCGTACCCGGTTGATTTTGTAATCGCATCTGAAGTTTCAGATGAGCAGGTATTGCTCCAATGGGGGTTTGATGCCACTACTTTTGTTCCTGAGGTTTATCCATTTAACACCGATGGCATGAGCCAGGTGGAAATTGATAAAAACTGGAATGCATTCCTTGCTGACCATAATATAAACACCAATGGCAACAGCATAGGTAACAGATCAGTTGTTGGATACCAGGTTTGGCGCGAAAAAGCCTATCTGCCCGGCTCCATGGAATTGCTTGGAACCACCACCCAGTCACAATTTATCGACTTCGAATGGGGCGATATGGATTGGGGTGTTTACGTTTGGCACGTAGTTGTGCTATACGAAATGAATGAATCTGATCCTGTAGCCTCCAATCCTCTGGAGAAAGAGATGGAAACCATTGTAAATGTGCAGGTTGTGACCAACTCTGGTGATAGCCCTTTTGGAACAACTGTATTATTTACCAATACAGACCCTGAACTTGAACTGGAATATGGCACTGTAATCGATGCAAGTGGTAGCTTCAGTTGGAATGATTTCCGCAGAGGCACCTACGACATCGAAGTTGAATTACCAGGCTTTACCGGCATCAGTGAAACCAATGTGGACATCTTTGATGAGACTGATTTCGAATGGTTACTCTTCGAGCTTTTGACACCACCAGCTGACCTTTATGTAACTCCAACAGGTTTAGCAACTTGGGTTGGTGGAACATCAAGCGGTGGCGGCGGCGGTGACGATGGATTTGAGCCCTACTTTGAAGATTTTGAAGCCAACAATGGTGGATGGGTTAGTGGTGCCATTTCCGGAGCCGATCATTGGGAATGGGGTGCACCTGCTTCATCCATGATCAATTTCGCTTATAGTGGCTCAAATGTTTGGATGACTCGTTTGAATGGCAATTATGACAACAATGCCAATACCTACTTAATGCGTCAATTTGATTTCAGCCAAGCCGAGAATCCACTTTTCAGTGCTCATTTGTTTATGCGTATTGAGCCAGGCTGGGATGCCATGGTCTTAGAATACTCACTTGACGGCGGAGACAGTTGGATTAAATTAGAAGGCGATCCTGATTTTTATAATAATACAAGTACTTCCGGCCCTGTTGCTCCACCAAAATGGTCAGGCAGGTTCACGGAGTATCAAAAATTTGAAACCACCATGCCCGAACTGGCCGGACAAGCCAATGTTTGGTTGCGCTTCCGCTTTGGATCTGATGGATCCGTTAATGATGAAGGTGTTGCAATAGACGATATCTCAATCATTGACATGCCTGATCGTGGCCGTGAATTCCTCAGCTATAAAGTATTCCACTCAGGTGTTTTGGTTGCCGAAACAGGTATGACCGAATACCAATATGGAACCAATGGTGAGGCCTTGGTTGATGGCCAGGAATATCTTGCTGAGGTTGCCGCTGTTTACAGCACCGGCCAATCGGAAAAAGTGAGCTTCCCATGGATTTATCTTGCTTGCGGAAACTATCCTCATCCACAGGATTTCACAGCTGAACAAGTAGTTGGAAGCCTTGATATTGAACTGAACTGGGTCATTCCCGAAGCTCCTGAAAAATCCAATTCAAACGCAAACAATGCGCCCAGGGATTTACAAATCAATCCTGCTGTTGCTGCACAGTTGTCAGCTACAGGTCCTTCTAGTGGAATGAACTTTAGCATGAGATCAGATGAGCTCTTGTGGAGTGATAACTGGGAAGATCCGCAAACTACCACACAGGGAATTGTATCTACTTATTTTGGCGGACTTGGTGCACCTACCATGTCAGCTGATGACTTTGTTGTACCTGCAGGTGAAACCTGGGAACTAGGTACCATATTGGCCCGTGGATTCCTCAGTGCCGGGGTTCCAAGTCCGGAAGGATTTGCATATTCTATTTTTGCTGACGATAACGGTGCTCCGGGCGATTTGCTTTTTGAAGAAACCCTAATGGGCACATTTAATCCTGCATTGGTTGAGATTGAGCTTGATACTCCCATCACACTTGAGCCCGGAACTTATTGGATTGGCGTATATGCTTACTACTCTACATCCTCAAGTAGTGCTGAAGGTAGATGGAACCAATATATGTGGAACCCAACAACAACACCCGGAAATCTTGCCATGCTCAATGACTATGCTAATTTGTTTGGAATCGGTGATTTGGGATGGGTTACTCTCAATGATATCGGTGTTGCCTACTCTACGCTTGACTTTGCCCTCTTTGGCGAAGCAATTCCTGATGGACCAGGCGAACCAACGATAGATGAACCTATTGCCTTTACGCGTATTTACCGCAACGGTGAAGTCATCGCTGAAGTCGAAGGCACCTCCTACCTGGATGAAGAACTTGAATTTGGAGATTATGAATATTGCATCACATTTGTATTTGAAAGCGGAGCCGAATCGTGCCAGAACATCATTTGTGCAGGCCCGGTAAGCATCACAGGCAATGCGTTTGTGAATGGTACAGTAACTAACTTTGACGGTTCAGGACCAATTGGCGGAGCCGAGATCATGATCTCTAATGATGATTTCAGCTTTACTTTCACAACAAATGCTGCCGGATTCTATGAAGGCGAACTCGTAGCAGGTGTATATGACTACTTTGTTAGCGCTGATGGTTTCACTCCTGAAACCCTTGAAGGTGTTGAGATCGTTTATGATGACCTGGTTACCAATGACTTTGTTCTGGTTGAGTTCCCCTATCCGGTTGGAAATGTGGTAGCAGTTGACCAGGGCAGCAATGCACTTATATACTGGAATACTCCCGGAACAAGTGGTGCCGGTGGTTCTGTATATGAAGACTTCAGTGGTGGCATGCCATCAATGATCATGCTGGACAACCCAACCGCCAGCTGGAGTGTTGCCAATGACATGCTTAATTTAAATACAACCGGGACCAATTTATGGCGCTCAGCTTACTATGATGCAGAATTTGATGACTTCCTGTTCGAAGTTGAAATGCAACGTACTGCCGGAGCAACCACTGGTTCAATGGGTATTTATGTAAGGGGTAATGGATTCATGGACCTGGTAGCTGGTAACGGACTGGAAGGTCTTGTCTTTACAATTACCCAAGGTGGCTCCTACTGGTATGGTACCATGATCAATGGTGATCTTATCGATTGGACCGGTTGGCTCACTACCGGTGCTATTAACACCGCCGGATCCAATGTAATAAGTGCTGCGGCAGATGGCACAACCGTACAATTCTTTGTAAATGGTACGCTTGTTCATACTGTCAACAACACCACTCTTACTGAAGGTTATTGTGGCGTACACTCGCATGAAGGCACAGCCGCGATGACCACTGTATGGGATTATTGGATGATTGAGCCGGGT
Source organism: uncultured Bacteroidales bacterium (assembly GCA_937926515.1). Classification (GTDB taxonomy): domain Bacteria; phylum Bacteroidota; class Bacteroidia; order Bacteroidales; family F082; genus CALAZZ01. The sequence goes on from CALAZZ010000278.1 coordinate 13,399, forward strand.
GCAGTAGCACGCGACTATGCAATTGATCAAACCGCTGCTGAAAGCAAAGGTACACTGGAAGAGTCCTTGGTTGTTCTAGACAACGCCGTTGATCCTCAAGGTGTAAAATATCACACAGCAAAAACAGGAAGCACTCGCGAACTTAATGGCTACAATGTATGGAGAGCTCCTTGTTATGATCCGGAAGATTTGACATTCCTCGGATATACGCTCGACACTACATTTGTTGACAACCAATTTGGCACCTTGCCATCAGGGGTTTGGAGTTGGGCTGTTGAAGCAGTATACACATATAATAACGCTGTTCCACAGTACTCTAATTGCCTCGATGTAAATATGGTAACCATGGTTACTGTGAATGTACAAACTAACTCAGGCCAAAGTCCTGAAGAGACTGAAGTAATGTTTGTAAACACTTCCGAGCCTGATCTTGAACTGGTTTACGAAGTTGAACTGGATGATTCCGGTACCTACACATGGGAAGACTTCCGCAAAGGAACCTATGACATTATGGTGGAAAAATCAGGTTTTGCTCCAATCTATCTCGAAGATGTTGTAATTGATGTTCCTTCTACATTCGACTGGATACTTCTAGAACTTCTACTTCCTGTTGAAGACTTATATGTAACACCTACTGCATTCGCTACATGGCGTTCAGGCGGTGATTTGCCATTTGAACCTTACTTCCAGGATTTCAATGAAGGATTGCCTGAAACATGGACTATTGTTCCTGGCGGTACAACAGCCGACACCTGGTTCTGGACACCAAGCTACAGTGGAAGCACACTGGATGGTTCACCATTCATGTTTGTTGACTCTGATGGAGCTGGTATTGGACCCACACTTGATGAGATGTTATACTCACCTGTGATTGATGCACAGAATGCTGAAACCCTTTACCTCATGTTTGACCAGTATTATCGTCATCTCGGAAGCCAATTCGGCAGGGTTGAAGTATATGATGGATCAGATTGGGTAACTGTTTTGAACCAGACTGTTACAGCTGGTGCCTGGGGTGCTCCAAATGCACAAATGATTGATGTAACCGAATATATCAATGAACAATTCCAGGTTCGTTTCCACTTCAATGATGCAGGTGGCTGGAACTGGTATTGGGCAGTGGACAACTTTGCTGTTATTGAAAGCCTCGAAACATTTGCAAGCAGGGAACCGCTTTCATATACTATCTGGCTTGATGGTGTTGTTAAAGGATCTACCACAAATGAATATTTCCAATACGACACTGAAACCCTGGTAGAAGGCGATACATATCTTGCAGAAGTTGCAGCTGTTTATACAACAGGTATGTCAGCACGCATGCAATATGAATTTACATTCTTTGGATGTGAGAACTTCCCTGCACCAACTGATCTTACAGCTGTTGTTGACGGTGATCATGTTACACTTAACTGGGGCGGAGAAGCACCACCACCACCTCCGGGAGGCGAATGGTACGAAATCTCTTATCACAATGGTGTACCTGCAGATGCTTACTATCAGCAATTTAACTATGGTTATGGGGTTGTTTATGACTTAAGTGGCTACTCCAATGTAACCATTGAAAAGCTGGATTATCGTCATTCACCATGGGGAATTTTCGGCACATGGGATTACAAACTTCATATCGTAGATTGGGATACTTACACCCTAATCCAAACAACCGATGTGATGCAGTCCACACTTGATAACGGATGGGAAGTTGACATTCCACTTGGTTCACTCGAAGGCAGTGGGCTTGTAGGTATTTTCCTTGAGCCAATGGGCAATTCCGCAGCTGATGCATATCCTTGCCTTGATGGTGATGGCGTTGCAACATCAAGTTCATTCTTTGGACAACTACCCAACTGGTCAGGCATGGCAAATGCCGGAGTTGTTGGTAACTTCCTGATGGACCTCTGGATCCTTGCTGATCCGCAAAGAGGAAGTGAACGCCAGTTAGTTAAGGCTCCAGTACTCGAAGCTAATGGAACCAACGTACAAGTTTCGCGTAATCCGGCTGAACCTAAGCAAGATCGTCAAACCATCGAATTAAGCCTTGACCCGAATCATATTCCTGGTGGTTCACCAGAGATTAGAAACAGGGAAGATGTTGTATTAAACTATGATGGTGACAATTTTGATGCTATTGGTCTTACTGCTGGTGGCACATTTACTGTTGCTGCACGTTTCCCAACTTCGATGGTTAACCCATATGAAGGTTATATCATGTCGACTGTTGATGTTTATATCAATGATGTGCCTTCAACCCCAACATTGAAAATTTATAGTGCAGGTTCTGCTACAGCACCTGGATCCATCATCCATGAGCAAGTATTTACTGCTACCGCTAATAGTTGGGTTACAATTGAACTTAATGATGACGTTGAATTAGACGGTACTGATATTTGGGTTGGCTACACTGTTACTCACGGTGCAGGATTTTTCCCTGCAGGCTGTGATGCCGGACCAGCGAACGTTGACGGTGCGTGGATTTCTACAGACGGAGTCTCTTGGGACAGGCTATATGAATTAGCTCCAGCCTTAAATTATAACTGGAACATCCGTGCTACCATTACTGATGATAATGGCGGCGGAGGCGGCGGAGGCGGCATCCCTGAGGATGTGCTTGGTGCCAATATTTACCGCAATGGAGTACTTATCGCTGAAATGGTTGAAGGTGACACCTACACTGATGAAGGCGTATTACCGGGTGAATATGAATACTGCGTAACCTTTGTATATGACCTTGGTGCAGAATCATGTCCCGGTGATCCTTGTGTAACCGTTGAGGTTACCTGCGAGGCACCCATCAACCTTGATGGTGATTATGTATGGAACTACAACCAGGGTGATCCTGAATTTGGTGCACTCATCACATGGGAACCTTCAACTGCTCCGGTAGCTGATTGGCTGTACTATGATGATGGTATCAATGTAGACGGTATCGGTGGACCAGATGCTTTCACCTGGGCCATTAAGTTTGATCCTGCTCAATTATCTGACTATGACGGTGCATCATTGACCAAGATCCAGATCTATAACAGATTGGCCAGCACTGATGAGCTTCGTATTTACGAAGGCACTAATGCTGCAACCCTGTTGCATACCCAACCATTGGCCGGATTACCGGTTGAAGCATGGTCAGAAGTTGACCTTACCAGCCCTGTATTACTTGACGTCACAAAACAGCTATGGATTGCAGTATATACCACTGATGGTGTAAACTTCCCTGCTGGTTGCGGTGCCGGTCAAAATCAACCCAATGGCGACCTCATCACACTTGATGGCGTTGTTTGGGAACACCTGACTGATTTTGGCTTGATCTATACCTGGAACCTGCGTGGATTTGTTACCACAGCTGTTGGTGCTACTGTTGCATTGCCAATGGAGAAACCAGCAGATGCATATGCAGGTGATCGTGCAGACCTGAAAATTTCAGGACAGGGTACCGGAATGAACAATGTGCTTGATATCAATGCAAGTCGCGATGTTGAGACATTCAACCTTTACCGTGCTGTTGAAGAGGGCAATTACAGCCTCATTGCAACTATACCTTATGATCCTGCAGTAACATCATACGAGTATTTCGATACGGATGTTGATGCTGGCGTCGGTTATTATTACCAGGTAACAGCAATGCACTCATATGACGAAGGTATTGAGTGCGAATCACCACCGGCAATGGCACTTGATATACCCGAAAATGATTTCGTGTTTGTATTGATTACAAGTGTTGACGACATGACAACTGTTGAAGCACGACTGTATCCTAACCCCGCCAATAATAACATTACCATTGAAGCGAAGGACATGCAACGCATAACAATGGTTAATGCATTGGGACAGTTGGTATACGAATCAGAAGTAGCTAACCAAAGCAGAGTAAATCTTAACACAGCACATCTCGAAGCCGGGATGTATATTGTAAGGGTTTTAACTGCTGACGGTATTGTGACTTCACGTGTGAATATTGTTCGCTAAACAACTACAAGTCATTATGACTTGACCTTAAAAAAGGGGGGCAACCAAGCTCCCCTTTTTTTTATTCACTTATTTTTTTTGCGTCTGTTTGATCAAGTCCTGGATATAAATAAAAATTAGTAAAATACTGCTTATCATTGAATCATGATCAAAACAGAATTGCTAACTTTGCGGGCATATTGCCCGATGGTGTAATTGGCAACACGTCTGACTCTGGATCAGAAGAGTCCAGGTTCGACCCCTGGTCGGGCAACAATTCAAAACCTGTGCGTTGATCTAAAGATCACTGTGCAGGTTTTCCTTTAAAACCAATCCTATTCCTTGTTTCACAGAGCTATAGGATCAGAACAAATTGAAACTTTAAGCTAAACATAAGTAAAAGTAAACGGTTCGATTCAGTTAGCGCCAATTGTTTCACAAGCCGAATCAGACGACCTTATCATATTTTTAAAGATAGTTCAGTAAATATAATTCTAGTGAAAGGCAATAATCATCATGGTTATGATGTTAAGGTAATTAGGGGAAACGTATTCGGTAAGATAAAAAGTGAATTTAAACTTGCTTTTGGTCTATCGCTTTGCTTATTATTGTATTATATTTGTATTAAAATATTCATGTATAATGAAAATGTCAACCAAATTAAATGAATTCGATATACTCGATTTGTTAAATGAGTATTATTCGGAACTGCGTAAACTGAGATATAAATCGGATTACGTAAAATTGAAAATTACCGAACTGGAGGAGCGCTACCATGAGATTAAAAGAAAAAAAACAAAATCAGTCATTCCTTCCGTGATAAGTGATGATACAGATCAGGGTATTGAAACTGCGGTCACAAGAGGCTCCGGAAAGCCAATCAAGGCCAAACGTAAACCTTATCCACTATCAGTATGGGATAAAATGATAATAGAAGGAATTGAAAACACAGGCCGTGCCCTTTCAAGTAAAACTATTTTCAATCAGGTGAAAGAAAAGGCTATTGAAGCAGGTATATTCCAATCTGAAGAGAAAACAAAAGCCAAAATCAATCAATGCCTGGTAAAACTAACCAAAAGGCGTAACGACCTTGCCAAAGTGAATTACAGAGGAAGGGGATTTGCTTATGCTTTGCCCCGGTTCTTGGATGAACGAGGCAAACTCAAGAAAGAACATATGGCTGTTTAATATGTCGACCTAATTGGTTTAAAAGGCTTTCTCTCCGGTGATAGCCTTTTTTTATCAACCGAACCCATAATACCCTCCACCGCCCTTTTCTTCACGGCGTTTCGCCGTATTTTCCAGAACTTCCTTCTTTTGATCATTGGTGAGATTGTCCCAGTTGGCAACCTCCCAGGCAGAGCGGAAGCACCCTACACAGATGTTATCAGTATCGTAGGTACAAATCAATTGACAAGGGGATTTTATGGTTTTCTTTTTCATAAAGTTATGATCAACTCGGATGGTATAAACAAGAATACCGATCAGATTGTTCGGCCACAAAGATAAGCCCAAAAAAAGAAACCGGGCTATTGGTTCGGTAAATTCATTTATTCCTGCTGCAGATTCATGCGAATGCGGGAAGTAACAATATCAATTGCTACCTGATTGGCACCACCTTGCGGTATAATGATGTCGGCAAATCGTTTTGTAGGGTCAATAAACTGCAGGTGCATCGGTTTCACATAATTTTCATAATGCTTAAGCACATCGATAAAAGTACGTCCGCGCTCTTCAATGTCTCTTGTGATGATTCGCATAAGCCTGTCATCTCCATCAGCATCAACATAGATTTTAATATCCATACGTTTGCGCAGCTCAGGATGGGTCAGAATAAGTATACCTTCAATGATCACCACTTTAGTAGGCTTCACAGGAATTGTATCTTTGGAACGTGCACAGGTCACATAGGAATAAATAGGCATTGGAATGGTTTCACCCCGCTTGAGCATATCTACATGCTTGATCAATAAGCTGAACTCAATGGACGAAGGATGGTCAAAATTAATCCTTTTGCGTTCTTCAGCGCTCAGGTGGCCATTGTCACAATAGTAGGCATCTTGTGAAATCACCGAAACCGAACTATTGGGTAAAGCGCTTATGATCTTCTTTACAACAGTTGTTTTTCCTGAGCCAGAACCACCTGCAATCCCAATAATCAGCATTTATTAAAGGCTTGTGGATTTTTGTCAAAAATAGCAAATCTATCCTGATAAAAAACTGTAGGGATCACAATTAATTACATGTATTTCTACTAAACGTTCTACAACAAGAAACTCATCATAATACCAGCAGCAACGGCAGAGCCGATCACGCCCGAAACATTGGGTGCCATAGCATGCATAAGCAGGTGGTTGGATGGGTCATAATGCAGGCCTTCGTGTTGCACAACCCTGGCGCTGTCAGGCACAGCAGAAACGCCGGCAGCACCCACCAAAGGGTTGATCTTATTTCCTTGCGACAGGAACATATTCATAAACTTGGCAAAGAGGATGCCCCCTGCAGTTGCAACCATAAAAGAGATAGCGCCCAAAACAAAGATCAGTAGTGATTCACCGGTTAAAAATACATCGGCCTGTGTTGAAGCGCCTACAGTGAGTCCAAGCAATATTGTAACAATATCTATCAGCGAATTTCGGGCTGTATCCGCAAGTCGTTTTGTCACGCCACTTTCTTTCAATATATTTCCAAAAAACAGCATGCCAAGCAATGGCAGTGCCCCCGGAGAAATGAATGTGGTAAGCAGTAAACCAACAATCGGAAACATGATCTTTTCAAGCTTAGATACTGAACGCGGCGGTTTCATCCTAATTACACGTTCTCTTTTGTTGGTCAAAAGCCGCATTATTGGTGGCTGAATTACCGGCACTAAAGCCATATAAGAGTAAGCAGCAATAGCGATAGGTCCTATTAGATTTTTTGTTTGATAACCATGAACAATTTCACCATTGGCCAGTTTTGAAGAAAGAAATATTGCTGTAGGGCCGTCAGCACCTCCAATAATTCCAATTGAACCAGCCTCCGGCATATTGAAACCAAGATACAAAGCCCCTAAAAAGGTAAGAAAAATACCCACCTGGGCAGCTGCACCAAGCAACATCAGTCGTGGATTGGAGATCAATGATGAAAAATCGGTCATGGCGCCAATACCCAAGAATATCAAAGGCGGATAAATTCCCTTCATAACACCATAATAAAGGTAATTCAACACACTCCCTTCCTGGTAAATACCAAGTTGAAGATTAACCCCATCTGCCTGAAAGAATGGAACATTGCCAATAAGAATTCCTGAGCCTATTGGCACCAGCAATAAGGGTTCATAATTATACCTAATCGCCAGGTAGATGAAAAACAATCCTACCAGGATCATCATCAGGTTCCCTAAAGTGGCATTGCTGAATCCTGTGAAACTGATAAACTTTTGTACTCCTTCTTTTGCTTTTTCAAGCCCATAACCAATGAAGTTTCCATCACTTTGTGTTTGGTTAATGGCTTGGTCTGTGAGCTGGTCTCCGACTCGTTCAGCCATGCCGGGATTTGTAACTACCAGGAGGTTGATCAAGGTCAGAAAGGCCAGAATGCCAAATACTGTATATGCTTTTCGAAGGTTCATGGTTATTCGATTTCTAATAAAACATCGCCCTGCATGACATTATCTCCTACACTCACTTTTATGGCCTTAATTTCACCATCCTTCTCTGCCATAAGATTATTCTCCATCTTCATGGCTTCATACACGAGCAGTTTATCATTCCGTTTGATCCTATCGCCTGGTTTTACAAATATTTGCATGATGGTACCAGGTAATGGCGCCCTTATTTCATGCACAGTGATTTTAGGTTTATCCGTTTTCTTGATCTCGTGTGATCCTGCGGGGTTAGGAACGGTTGGTCTTACCAGTATGGGCGTTTTTGACTCTGTTTTTTTACGCTCAATTTCCACATGATAAAGTGTACCATTTACCTCTATTTCAGCAAGGTTGCCTTCGAGTTTGATCACTTCAACCTCGTAGTCGTTTCCGCTTATATTAAATTTAAAATTTTTCATCATTGATTATTATCTATTGAAATTTCTCATTCCATAAATCTTTGAGCTCCATGGTGAATATGCTTTGGATACTTTCTTAATAGTTATGATATTACTTTCCTCATCATGTAATTCTGTTGATAGGTATAGTGCCATTCCAATGGCGGCAGTCACTTCGCCGGGGACAGATAATTCATGGTTGACCAATGAATGATCGAGTTTACCTTGTTTACGCAACCTGCTTTTAATTTGCATATTAAGCACTTTGGATAAGTTGTCGAAAAAGTAATAGAGCACCACAAGTGCGCTAAAAACGATAAGATAGCCCACAATTGAAATCACTATACCCTCAATAAGTGTGCTCTCCGGAACCTCCATAAAATCGATTAAAAGAGTCATATTATAATGGTAAGTTTGAGTGTTTTTTAGGTGGGTTGGTGTCCTTCTTTGTTGCCAGCGCCTGTAAAGCTCTGATGACCCTAAATCGCGTATTTCTGGGTTCGATCACATCATCTATATAACCATATTTAGCGGCTTCGTATGGGTTGGCAAATTTTTCACGATATTCTTCTTCTCTTTCACGGATAAAAGCCGCACGTTGCTCAGGATCTTTGATGGCCAATATTTTTTTACCCTCTAAAACCTCAATAGCACCAGCCGGCCCCATTACGGCAATTTCAGCTGAGGGCCAGGCATAATTAATATCGGCACGCAACTGTTTTGATCCCATCACATCGTGTGCACCGCCGTAGGATTTCCTTAAGGTAACTGTTACTTTCGGTACAGTTGCTTCTCCGTAGGCGTAAAGCAATTTGGCACCATGAATTATTATTCCCCCATACTCCTGTGCGCTGCCAGGCAAGAAACCGGGCACATCCACAAGGGTGACGATAGGAATATTGAACGCATCACAAAAACGAACAAAACGGGCTGCTTTGCGCGAAGCATCGATATCCAGAACTCCAGCAAGAAAATTGGGCTGGTTGGCTACAATTCCAACTGACATTCCATTGAATTTGGCAAATCCGGTCACAATGTTTTTAGCATAATTCCGCTGTATCTCCAAAAATTCGCCATAATCTACAATGGAATGAATAACATCCGTTACATCATACGGTTTGTTTGGATTATCGGGAATTATCTGGTTGAGCGCATCTTCCAGGCGGTTTATTGGATCAGTGCATTCACTCATCGGAGGTTCTTCAAGGTTATTCTGAGGGATGTAGGAAAGCAATTTGCGAATGAGCAGAATGCCTTCCTCCTCGTTGGTGACCACAAAGTGGCTTACACCCGACTTGCTGCCATGTACCCAGGCTCCTCCCAAATCTTCGGTTGTTATATCTTCGCCGGTTACGGTTTTCGTAACCTTTGGCCCAGTAACAAACATATAGCTTGATGTTTCACTCATAAGGATGAAATCCGTAAGTGCAGGCGAATAAACCGCACCACCGGCACAAGGTCCAAATATGGCTGATATTTGGGGAATGACGCCCGAAGCCATGATGTTGCGCTGAAAAATATCAGCATATCCGGCCAGGCTTCTGACACCCTCCTGTATGCGTGCACCCCCGCTATCGTTTATCCCAATAACCGGTGCACCCACTTTCATGGCTTGGTCCATGACTTTGCATATCTTTGCTGCAAAGGTTTCGGAAAGTGAACCTCCAAAAACGGTAAAATCTTGTGAGAATACATATACAACACGACCGTCAATGGTTCCATGGCCAGTGACGACACCATCTCCCAGATATTGCTGATCGGCAAGGCCAAAATCGGTGGTCCGATGAGTTACGAACATATCAAACTCCTCAAAACTGCCCTCATCCAGCAACAACTCTATTCGCTCGCGCGCGGTGAATTTTCCTTTAGAGTGCTGCGATTCAATGCGGGCCTGCCCACCCCCTAATTTTGCTTGTACTCTCTTGTCTAGCAGTTTTTGTACTTTCTGTTCAATTGACATGCGCTATCTTATTTATAAAAAATTTATATCTAATTTAAGTTTAAACGATCATCAAATGGATGTTTTGATTAAACATACATCTGGTTAAGTTCAAAATTATTGATTCTGAACAGGATTATACTTATCAAAAAAAAATCCAAATATGTGAGTTTAACTTGTTGCTTACTTCTTACTCTCACAAAATTCTGTCAACACACCAAAAGTTGATTTAGGGTGGAGAAAAGCGATCGACATACCTTCCGCCCCCTTTCTGGGTTGTTCATCAATGAGCCTAATACCTTGTGCTTTGGTCGCTGCCAAGGTATCTTCAATGCCTTTAACTGCAAAAGCAATATGATGCACACCTTCTCCTTTTTTCTCAATAAACTTACCTACAGGACCTTCCGGATCAGTGCTTTCCAGTAGTTCGATCTTGGTATCACCTATTTTAAAAAAAGCGGTTTTAACTTTTTGGTCTTTAACTTCTTCAATGGCATAACAAGGTGTTCCCAACAACTTTTCATAGTATGGAATGGTCTCATCCAGGCTTTTAACTGCGATTCCAATATGTTCAATATGAGTAGGTTTCATTTCAGAATTATTTTGTGAAATTTTTCACAAAAGTAAATAAAATTTCCAAGATGATTTTATTATTCGATCAGTTTTCTGGGGGCAGAGGATTATTTTAATTCAATATAAATTACTAATATTCTGCGTTTTTCGTTAAGTTACTTTTAATGCGTAATCCTTGAAAAGGCAAATTCAAGATAGAAAGTTGAATTAGGCTTTACTTGTGTACTTTACGTATGAATTGTTCCACTTCGGGTACTCCGCCCTGGTATACTAAATAGCCATTGTATGGTTCACGGGAGGTAATTTCATCATTCACGGGAGTGAGCATAAGACGTTTTACCTCTTCATGATCATCGGTTTGTCCCAACACCCAGCCTAGTTTTACCCAGGCCACCTCAGGAAGCATATTTCCGGCAGGAATTATGCCTTTAGCCATCATGTCCCGTCCGGTATCATAGACAAACATATGCACATAGCCCCAAATGGTCTGTAATGTCATAAACATATGCACGCCTTTGGCTTGTGCACGTTCAATGGCAGGATACAATTCCTTGTTCACATGGCCCAGTCCGGTCCCAACAATGACAATTCCTCTGTATCCGGCATCAACAATCGCGTCAATGGTATCGGGTTTCATGCCGGGATAGTAATACAACATGGTTACTTCATCACTAAAATAAGGCATGATCTTTACATGTTTATCCTGACGCCGCTTGTTGTATTTTTTGTGTATCGGAGTGATCTTTTTCCTATTGATCATCGCGATAGGTGTGTCTCCAATGGTGCGGAATGTGGATCGATAACTGGAGTGCATTTTTCGCACTCGGGTTCCTTTATGAAGCAATCCATATTCGTCAGAAGTAGGGCCAAACATACATACCATGACCTCGGCAATATCTGAGTGTCCGGCAGCTTTCATGGCGTGCATTAAATTAAGTGCTGCATCTGAACTAGGCCTGTCGCTTGAACGCTGAGAGCCAACCAAAACAACAGGAACCGGCAAATTCTGACACATAAATGTGAGGGCAGCACCGGTATGATGAAGGGTGTCGGTACCATGCCCGATCACAATGCCATCGATCCCATTTTCGATTTCACGACCAATGGCTTTGGCAAGTGACATGTATTGCTTTGGCCCCATGTTTTCACTAAAAACAGCAAAAAGCTTTTCAGTCTCCAGGTTGCAGATATCAGCCAATTCTGGCACAGCGCCATAGAGTTCACCAGGTGAAAACGCTGGTATGACTGCTCCTGTACGATAATCAAGGCGACTGGCAATGGTACCGCCAGTGCCGAACAACTTCACTTTAGGTAAGCCTTCTGTAACCGGAAATTCTTTCTCAGGGATCTTGTAGTTGGCCTTTTTGTAACCTGTTTCACGTATTGAATCAATGGTTTTCACATCGATCCCAATATTATATCCGGTAGGAATTTTGAGTACGATATGTTGGTCATCATCGTTCTCAGATCGTGGAAGTATGGTGCCTACAAATTTACCGCGACTTGTATCAACTTCGGCCTGTCCCCAAACACGGGTGTTGTATTTCTTCAGGATGACCAGCGCATCCCCTTTGTATCCCTGAAATATGTCTTCACCCATAGGGGTCGAAATTATGATGTGTTTATCTATTTTTTCTCTATCAAATCAAGCCTTATCACCGGCTTTTTGCAATTTTAATTACAAACTGATCATCAGGTGTTTGTATTCTGCATAGGTAGAAGCCTGGGTTCAATCCCAGGGCATTCCAATTCATGCTGTGCGCTCCGGATTGATGCCATGCTTGGGTCTGGCCGTCCACCAGTCTTCCTGCCGCATCAAAAAAATCAATCTTGACATAGCCGGGCTTACTTAAATAATAATTGATCGTTGTTTGACCATCAAACGGATTGGGATAAGTTGTAAATTTTGAAGCAAGAGCATTCCTTTCTTCTATAGTAGTCGGCAAACCCAATCCATTTTGGTGAATCAATATTCCCAGCGAAATCTTTACCACTTCAGCTGCATAATCTTTATTCGTGGTCGAAACAAGATCATTTATGGTATGATAATAGGGTGTGAATTGATCTTCAATAAAGAACACAGCCGGATATCCATTTGAATAAAACGCCCAACTATCAGAGTACTGAATGCTCTGTGTCGTTTCAACAAAGCCCAGCATGGTGAAATTATTGATCATATATTTAGCCAAATTAGTCGCCCATTGCGAGTTGGAATACTTCTGAATTTTAATCTTCCACTGGCTTTCAGGTAGTGTGCAGTAACTGATCATATCATTGTTCACCATCAATTTAATATCCATATTCGAAGCTGCGGCATTGTTCGCATAATTCCATGCACCATGCAGGCCCAACTCCTCGGCAGCAAAAGTGATAAACTTAATGGTCGATTCCGGTACATAGCCATATGTTTTCATAATACGGGCCACTTCGAGTGCTCCGGCAACACCGCTGGCATTGTCATCAGCACCCGGAGCAATAACAAAAGGATTGCTTGAGGAAGGAACAATAGCATCATGATGTGCTCCCAGAACATACACCTGATCAGGATAGGTATGGCCCTCGTAAGTGCTTACCACATTGTATTGCCAGGTTGAATACCAGCTGCCATTATACGAAGTGTTCAAAAGGAAACTATCAAGCCGCGTATCCTCATATCCAAAACTAATGAATTTATTCTTGATCCATGCAGCAACCTCCCTTCTGTTGTCAGCCAGGCAAAATCGTGTGCCCATATCTTCAAGACTTTGCATATAGGACTGTATACTGTCAGCGTTAATATAATCGATATAGGAAACAATAGTTGAATCAATGGCCGGATTCCCCGGTAGGTAGTGCTGTGCTTTTACAGGTATAGACATGACCATCAATGTGATAACAAACAGATAAATATTCTTCATGGTTTTTCTAATTATGATTTGCGATATGTTGATAAAGTTCATGCAATGCCATATTTCCAATGGCGATTGGTCTGAGTTGCCCCATCACCCAATCATTTGCATAGATTAATTTTTCATCAGGGGCAGTTTCAAGAAACTTTTCCTTTAAAAACGGAATGCGTGCCAGGATATCTTTTTTTTCCAGTTTCTTGAACTTCAAATTGATAAGTACTGACTCGAATTCCATTTTAGGATATTTGTATACAAACGGCAATATTTTTTCGGCCAGTTGGTGATCAAGATTATTTTGATTCAGATAGCTGAATAAGGCATATATAGTTTTGTATTGGAATGGGGATGAGGAAACAATTTGTCCTTCGATATGCTTAAGCTTATGGCCAAAAAAAGTTCCGCAATATACCGGATCAATATTCAGGTCATTGATAATTTTAGATATAAGCGGGAAAAGGTTTTTACTAAAAATATAAGTATAGGTATCCTCAGGTACGCCCCATGCTTTAAGTTGCTTGTATCGTTGAATTACATCCTCTGGTAAATTAGCCCGCAATCGTTCAATGTCTTGCTCCTGCAAAGGAATAGGCGGCGAGTCGGTATCCGGATACATGCGGTCAGCACCGGGTAATACACGTTCAAAAATGGAAGTCCCGTCCGGCAAACTTTTCCTGGTTTCGTTGGGTACCCCTTCGAAAGCCATCTTACAACGTTCCTCGATGGTCTCAAGTGCAGTTTGGATGTCGTCGGAGGGGCCCCAAAAGATTAACAATGCATCTTCCTTATCAGCTTTGGCTTGAATGATGAGCTGCTGCCAATCGGAAGGACTTATTTCAAAATCAAACGACTCGGAATGCACCATATTTGGTTTTTCGATACATGCAATTACCTTTAACCGGTCACTAATTTCGTTGGCAAAAGTTTGCCCGGGCTGGGTAAAATGCGACATGATTCCTTTAAAGCCGGGCAGTTTAACCAAATGTATTTCATGGTTGTTTGTTATTGCTGCTATTAAAGGTTCATGGTTGAAATTAAATGCTCCCGGCTCAATTCGTTGGTGGGTGATCTCCCAGTGGCGTGTATCATTAAACTTTTTCTTTAACTCGTCCCTGATGAGCAACAACGACCATTGCCTGAATGCCTCATTATGGGTAAGTTCAGGTATCCATTTGGTGTGCGAAACACCTTTAATTTCAACTCGTGTTCCTCCCCTGCAACTTACATTAACATCCTGCCTACCAGCACCTATTCCTGTTCGTACCTTATTGGTGCTCCGGTTGAGGAAGCGAATGTAATCACAAGCTTCACGCACCTCATCGGGGTTTGAGCAATCCGGATAAGTGACTGTTTCGATAAGAGGCATACCCAAGCGGTCTGTTTTATATATGCGTAGGTGGCCCACATCCGATATCTCGCGGCATGAATCCTCTTCAATGCTGAGTTGTATAAGCCTAATCTTTTTGTTTTTCAATTGTATTGCGCCCTCCACCCCAATTATTGCAGTACGTTGAAATCCTGTAGGAATGCTGCCATCAAGGTATTGTTTGCGTGTGATGTGAACTTCACCCACAATATTCAACCTGGACAGCAATGAGATTTCAATGGCAATGTTCAGTGCCTCTCTATTAATAGGAAAAGGAGGAGTATCATCCACTTCATAGGTGCAGGCAGTCTCGTTCTTGATGCGGTAGATGATGTTTTTACGGGTTTTAAACTCCATCAGTGCTGTTCCGTCATATTCTCCCAGCTCGCTTAAGGTTGGGCGCATATGACGTACTATTTCAGCATCGTAATCATCATGTCCGTTATAAAGGCCGGCAGGACAGTTACAAAAAAGTTTCTTTTCTGTCAATAATTGCTGGTGTACCTCCAGTCCCGACATAAAGCCAATACGATCATAGGTTGCTTGCGTGGCATTTCGGCGCTCAATATAAGCTGCCTTCTTTTTGGTGGCTTCATAATTTGCCCGCGGATTAAAGGAACTGTCCATGCATCATCAGCTTATTTCGAATATCATTGAAACCCTCAAAATTAGTGAATTTTAGCGAGTGTCATTCTTATAATGGTTCTAAATTATTGTATGATTTCTATCCATGAAGTAAAACACTTTTCATATTTTGACCGTTATTGAAATGATTACTTTTGCTGATGATTGCCAAGTGTCTATGAATCGTATATTCTCGATCTTATTTGCCCTGTTAATATATTCTACGCTGTTTTCGCAACAGCGAACTGTGATCCATATAGAGCAAGCGCGAAAGGCAGACTATGATGTACGTTTGGGACGTGATATACAAAGGCTTATTGGAAATGTGATCATGCGGCAAGACTCTACAATGTTTTATTGCGACAGCGCATACCTGAATGAAAAAACGCGTCATTTTAAAGCTTTTGGCAATGTTCACATCGAATTAAGTGATACGCTGAATATTTATGGTGACAGGCTTAACTACGACAGCGATACAAGGGTAGCAGAAATATTTGACAATGTTCGGCTGATTGATAATAAAACAATTCTTGAAACAGATTATCTGGTCTACAACCGCATCTCGAAAATGGCATACTATCCGGAAAGGGGTAAGATTACCAACGAGAGTAATACACTCAAAAGCAAAAAGGGCTTTTATCAAACAGACCTCAAAGAATTTTACTTCAGCGATAATGTTGAGTTAATCAGCGCAGATTATACGGCCTATTCTGATACGCTTGTTTACAACAATGAATCTGAAATTGCCTGGTTCTATGGCCCAACAGTTATTATCGGTGAGGAAAGTAATATCTACCTTGAATATGGTTGGTATGATACAAAAAAAGACCATGCCCATCTTTATAAAAGAGCCCGAATTGAGCGTATGGAACAAACCTTAACTGCAGATACCATTTTTTACGATCGGGCAACAGGCTATGGAGAAGGCATTGGGCACGTGATCATAACCGATACCGTTAATAAAATGATCGTGAAAGGTGAAACATCACGCATGTGGGAGGAGAAGGGCTTGTCATATGTTACCGATAGATCGCTTGCAATTAGTTATGATCAGGCGGACTCACTTTTTATACACGCCGACACTCTTTTTTTACATTTTGATGAAAACCGCAAGGCTAAGAGCATGCTTGCATACTATCGTGTGAAAATGTTTCGCGATGATATGCAGGGCAAATGCGACTCGCTGGTGTACCATATGGCCGACTCTACCATTCGTATGTACAATAAACCCGTGCTATGGTCTGATGAAAACCAGCTTACTGCTGATTCCATACATATGGCGGTCGTCAATAATCAGATTGACTCGCTGGTCATGTACAATACGGCATTTATCATCTCAAAAGACTCCATTGAAGGATTTAACCAGATCAAAGGGAAGGACATGGTGGGTTACTTCAAAAATGGCGAATTAAACAACGTCAAGGTAATGGGCAATGCTCAGACCGTATATTGGGTTCGAGAAGAAGATGGTACACTCATTGGTATTAACCTGGCCGTTTCAAGCACCATGATCATTTTTCTGGAAAACAACCAGATCACCGGTATTAAATATATGCAGCACCCTAATGAGGTCATGTACCCAAAGGTTGATCTTCCTGAGAATGAAAGAAGGCTCAGAGGCTTTGAATGGTTTGAAGACTGGCGACCACACACCAAGGAAGATATTTTCATTTGGCAACCTCCTCATGGGGATCAGGATATAAAAAAAGAACCGAAGAAAGATACCGCTCGTCCACGTGGTTAAACAGAATTCTAATAGTCTTGACTTTGTACTCTAGCTTGCCATTTCAAGATATTTAAATTGTTTATTTTTCCCATTAATTAAAAACTCAAAACATAATGACCAAAAAACCGAATGGTCTGATATCAGAAAACAGCCCCTATCTGCTACAACACGCCTATAACCCTGTTGATTGGTGCGCCTGGAATGAGGAAACACTTGACAAGGCACGCAAATCAAACCGCATGTTGCTTGTAAGCATAGGCTATTCATCATGTCACTGGTGTCATGTCATGGAAAGAGAGTCATTCGAAGATGAATCCGTAGCCAATATCATGAATGAGCATTTTATATGTGTGAAAGTTGACAGGGAAGAACGGCCTGATGTAGATCATTTCTTTATGGAGGCCATACATCTATTGGGTGGTCGGGGTGGCTGGCCCCTAAACTGTTTTGCACTTCCTGATGGCCGTCCGGTATGGGGAGGCACCTACTTCAAACGGGAACAATGGAAATCAATAATGCTTCAAATAGCTAAATTGTGGGAAAAACAATCGCCAGACCTATTCACACAGGCTGATCATCTGATTCAGGCAATAAAAGAAATAAGAACTACTGACAAAGCAAAAGATACGGAGAGTATAACAGCATTATTGCACCATATGGCCACAGAATGTAAGTCTGCTTTTGACCCATTGCACGGTGGGGATGCCGGTGCCCCGAAGTTTCCGATGCCCGATAAACTGCGATTCCTGTTACTTATGGGAGTTACAAATAGCGACAATGATCTGATTGAGCATGTTGAACGCAGTTTAGACAAGATGGCCTCAGGGGGCATTTATGATCAGGTTGGGGGTGGTTTTGCGCGCTATTCAGTTGATGCCCGCTGGCATGTGCCACATTTCGAAAAGATGCTTTATGACAATGCCCAGTTGATCAGCCTCTATGCTGAAGCATACAAGGTGTTTAAAAAACCATTGTATGAGGAAATTGTAAATGACAGCCTACTTTTCCTCACAAAAAACATGATGGGGGATGAAGGTGCCTTTTATTGTGCACTTGATGCTGATAGTGAGGGTGTTGAAGGAAAGTACTATGTGTGGACATTATCAGAGTTTGATACCATATTGGGTGAGGATGCAGGATTGATTGGTGCATACTTCGGAATTGGAAATGAAGCCGTTTGGGAAGATGAATTAAATGTATTGGTCATTCCTGAAGAAAAAGCGAGGTTTTGTGAAAAACATCATTTGGAAATCAAAGCATTTGAAAAAAAGCTTGAAACTGCAAGGAAAAAACTTCTAGCCCATAGGTCAGAACGTATTGCGCCTGGCTTGGACGATAAAAGACTACTGTCATGGAATGCGCTTCAAATCAGTGCTCTGGCAACAGCTTACGATGTATTTGGTAACAAAAACTGGTTAATTCAAGCCAGAAAAACAAGTGATTTTATATTGAGTGCAATGCGCCGGCCTGCTGCCGGATTGTTTCGAAGCTGGAAGAATGGAAAAGCTAAAATCAAGGCTTTTCTGGATGATTACAGCCTTATGATAAATGCATTGATACAACTGTACCAGTCTGACTCAGATGAATCTTATTTATTGGATGCCTATACGTTAAGTGATTATGTAATCAAACATTTTTACAATGAGAAAGAGTCAGTTTTTGAGTATACCCCAAAAGGATATTTTGAACTGGTTGTTCACCCCCGCGAAATTTATGACAATGTAATCCCCTCATCCAATGCCTCGATGTGTATGGCTTTGGTAAAACTGGGTATGCTCTTTGAAAACCAGTCTTATTTATCAATGGCTGAAAAAATGATCCGTTGTCAATTCAATATGATGAATAAATACCCTTCAGGTTTCACGCATTGGGGCCAGGCTTTGTATTTGCTCGAAAATCAGGCTATGGTGATCCTTCGGGGGCCAAATGCTAACGAAGCCTGCAAAACACTTCGTCGATGCATTCCCCTTTATATACTCACTGCCGCTTCGTATGGCAATTCCAGTATTCCTGTAGTAGCAAATAAACGACTGGGAGGAAGTTTAAAATATTGGTATTGTGACCATCGGGGCTGTCAACTACCTGTTGAAAAGATAAGCGATCTACCGATAGAACTCCATTGCAGCTCTTGAATGGCATGGAATTTCACATAAAATAATCATTTAATTTTGTCGAAATTATTAATGATGGATACCGGATTATCTGGGTTTATAAAAAAACTACCCCTCGAAAAACGTGTTTTACTTGCCATTGACAATATTGCCGAAGGCGTTTATGTTATTCACTTGGAACGCAAGCATGATTTCCTGCCCGGACAGGTGGTAGGCATAAGTTTAGATCACAGCATACCGGCAAGGTTATACAGTATTTGCAGTGGGAAAGACGAAAGTAAGTTGTCCATACTCTTCAACATAAAACCTGATGGCCTTTTAAGCCCTCAGTTGGCAGCACTTGGAAGAGGAGATTCTGTTTTGGTTTCAAGACCTTTTGGTGCTTTTTTAGGGGATGAGCAACCGTCATGGTGGATTGCTTCCGGTACGGGTGTGGCCCCTTACCGATCTATGATAAGATCAGGCATGGATAAAAATAAGGTATTAATTCATGGTGGCCGAATGGCCAACAGTTTTTATTTTCAGGATGAAATGAAAGTTAGGCTGGGCGATCGCTATATCCGGTGTTGCTCCCAGGAAACTGGTGAAGGTCTTTATCATGGAAGGCTTACAAACTGGATAAGAGAACAGGAGACCCTACCCTTGGCCAATCAATATTTCCTCTGCGGAAGTGCTGAAATGGTGGTTGAGGTCAGGGATATTCTGATTAGCAAGGGTGTGGAACTGGATCAAATTATGTCGGAGATTTATTTCTAATTTTACCTACTAAACCTGAAAGACAATCATAAGTCTGAAAAAAATAATTCATGTCCAAACAACCCCTATTCGGAAAAACCCCGGACGAACTGCTCAAGATCGTACAAGCCCATGATCTGCCAGCATATACCTCCAAACAGATCAGCCAATGGTTATATAAAAATCACGCACAGACTTTCGCGGACATGTCTAATTTGTCGAAAAAAACCAGGCTGCTGCTGGAGGAAAATTTTATCGTTGGCCTCACATCATTTTCGAAAGTGCAAATTTCGTCAGATGGTACCAAAAAATATCTTTTCCCTACCACTGACAACCGTTTTATTGAGGCAGCTTATATCCCAGAGGATGACAGGGCTACGCTTTGTGTATCATCACAGGTGGGCTGCAAAATGGGTTGCCTGTTTTGTATGACCGGCAAGCAAGGGTTTCAGTCTCAACTTACTGCAGGCGAAATTGTTAATCAGGTTATCAGTTTGCCTGAGCGCGAGCAACTCACCAATATTGTTTATATGGGTATGGGTGAACCTTTTGATAACCTGGAATCTGTAATGCGCAGCCTCGAAATTCTGACTTCCGACTGGGGCCTGGCAATGAGCCCACGACGCATTACCGTATCCACGATAGGTATGATCCCTGCCATGAAACTTTTCATCGAAAATTCTGAATGTCATCTTGCAATCAGCCTGCACACTCCTTTTCATGACGAAAGACGTAAACTAATGCCAATCGAAAATATATATCCCATCGCTGAGGTAATCGATGTGCTGCGCACCTTCGATTTTGGCAGGCAACGAAGAATTTCATTTGAGTACATTATGTTTAAAGGAATCAATGATACACCGGTACATGTAAAAGAGTTGGCACGATTGCTTAACGGGTTGCGATGCCGTATCAACCTTATTCGTTTCCACCCAATCCCCGACACACCACTTGAAAGCTCAACCGAAGAGAATATTGATATGTTTCGGCAGGCCCTGCTGAAGAAAGATATTCGTACTACCCTGAGGGCCTCGCGCGGGCAGGATATTTTTGCAGCTTGCGGACTTTTATCAACCAAAGAACTGGTTAAGCAGCAAGAAGCAGATTTTTAAGTATTCCTTCCAATAAGTAGAAAAAAAATATTTCGGACATTTTTGTCCGATATAGTTATTTTTTTACATTTGCGGTATTATAGTACCTGTTTTCATGTTTAAGCTCGAAATTATATCAATTTATATGTTGATGTACTTCTTGAAAATCAGGACAAACAACAATAAGGAGCTTTTTATTTACAAACCTAAAACCAACGCCTTATGTTATCAAAATCACAAGCCAGAATATTTTTTATCGGGGCAACAGCATTCACATTTGTTGTTTTCCTCGGGCTGACCTGGAACTCCCTGAGCCGGGAAGTTCCGGTTCAAACCAATCCGGAAAATCTTACCGCGCAAGTTATTGAAGGTAAGAAACTCTGGGAGTCAAATAATTGTATGGGATGCCACACCATTTTTGGAGAGGGTGCCTATTATGCGCCTGAACTCACACGGGTAGTGGAACGCCGTGGTGAAGCCTTTATTAAGGCTGTACTCATGACTGACCAGCCTTGGGCACCGCGTGGTCGAAAAATGGTTGCCTACGCCATGTCAGAAGAAGAAGCCAGTAATATGGTAGAATTCTTTAAATGGGCCGGAGAGGTTGATTTGAACGGTTTTCCTCCCAAACCAAGTATAAAAAGATAATTGTAGAAACAACATTAAAAAATTAAGATCATGAAATATCATTCGCAAAAAGTTGCATATTGGTTCTTTGCCGCAGCAATGCTGCTTCTGTTCCTACAGCTGTTTTACGGTTTCATAATGGGTTTTGCACGTATGGGATTCGATGGATGGCATGAAATCTTTCCATTCAACACGGCTCGTGCTGTACATACCAACCTGCTCGTATTTTGGATTTTACTTGGATTTATGGGTGCTGCATATTATATCATACCTGAAGAGGCACAACGCGAACTGGTTAGTGTGAAACTGGCCTATATTCAATTAATTAGCTTTCTTCTGGTTGGTGTTGCAGCCTTAATAGGCTATCACTTCAATTACTGGGAGGGAAGGAAATTTTTGGAAATACCAAGACCTTTGGATTGGCTGGTAGTCATCAATGTGCTAACTTTCCTTGGCATCATTCTGGCAACTATATTTAAAGGAAAGAAACGTACGACTACTGCTTTGGTTTTGGCAATGGGTTTAATGTTTGCCGGATTGCTATACCTCCCAGGCATGATCTTTTTTGATAACCAGACAGTTGATTCTTTCTTTCGCTGGTGGGTGGTTCATCTTTGGGTTGAAGGGGTATGGTTATTGGTGATGGGAGGTATTTTGGCATTCTTGCTGATCAAGCTCACCGGTGTTGACCGCGAAGTGATCGAAAAATGGCTTTATGTTATTATCGGTCTGACGTTTTTGTCAGGAATATTAGGTACTGGACACCATTATTATTACATAGGTGTAGGTAAAATCTGGATGATCATTGGTGGTATATTTTCCATGCTCGAGCCTTTGGTTTTCCTGGCAATGGCCTTGTTTGCCATGGCTATGTACCGCCGCAACGAGAAAAAACACCCCAATAAAACTGCACTCTATTGGACCATTGGCTCAGCCATAGTATCCTTTGTCGGTGCCGGACTACTGGGCATGGCACATACTTTACCACAGGTGAACCTTTTTACCCATGGCACCCTGGTAACAGCCATGCATGGGCATATGGCATTTTGGGGAGCATATGCCATGATCGTATTTGCCATTATCACCTATGCACTGCCTAACTTAACAGGACGCAAATTTTACAATACCAAGATAGGCCAACTTGCATTCTGGCTCTCAAATATTGGCATGATTGGTATGACCGCAGCCTTCGGTGTGGCAGGAGTAGCACAGGTTTATCTCGAACGTCGATTGGGTCTCGAATTTGGAACAGTACAAAAAGAACTTGAAGTACACTTTTTTGTATTAATACTTGCTGCAAGCCTGTTTGCAACAGGAGTTTTGCTTTTTATTTGGGAATTTTACAAACATGGTGGACCTCGTGATGAAGCTCTAGGCGAAGGTGACGTCTTCTACAAAGATTCCCATTTGGTAAACACGCTCCGGCAATAAAATAAGGTTATGACCTCCCGTAAATAAGAAACAGATACATGGAGTGCATTGAATGAAACGTGCTGGAAATATGATGTTCACGATAAAATCAATCAAATAAAATAAATAAACTTGAGTTACTTATGATTTCAGATACGTTTATTCCTTATTATCAAGCTATAGGTAAAGAAGTTGAGGTGTTTGAGCATGCTTTCAGGAATAAGATACCTGTTTTACTAAAGGGGCCCACAGGCACAGGGAAAACGCGTTTCATCGAATATATGGCACATCGATTGGGTAAAGAACATATTACCATCAGTTGCCACGAAGAGACCTCCGCCACCGATCTCATTGGTCGTTTCCTGATCAAGGGATCTGAAACAGTCTGGTTGGATGGGCCACTAACCACTGCTGTAAGGAAAGGTCTGATCATTTATTTGGATGAAATTGCTGAAGCCCGTCCCGATGTCATTGTTGCCATTCATTCGCTCACCGATTTTAGAAGAGAAATATACATCGATAAGCTTGGCGAAAGCATAGTTGCACATGAGGACTTCCTGCTTGTAGCTTCATACAACCCGGGGTATCAGAGAGGATTCAAGGAACTGAAACCTTCAACAAGACAACGATTCCTAGCTTTACCGTTTACATATGCCAGTTCCAGGGTTGAGGCCGAAATAGTAATGAAAGAGTCGGAGGTGCCGGAGGAAGTGGCTAAAAAACTGGTTAATATTGGAAATAAAATCCGCAATCTGAATGAAGTTGGATTGGCCGAAACTGTTTCGACACGTTTGTTGGTTGATGCTGCCAAACTAATTCGATCAGGACTACCACGCCGCCTTGCAGTCAAAGTTGCAGTAGTTGAGCCCCTCACTGATGACGAAATGGTAATAGAAGCGCTTACAGATTTGAGTAATTTGATGATTTGAAAAACTACTTTAATGCCCCTTGACGAATATTTATATGCCAAGTTTATCAAATATTTCAACAACCGAAAAAGGGATGATGAAAGCATTGTAGAACGGAGGGTCACACTGGATGAAATAAGACCAAAACTCACGATCTTCGCCCGCGCGCTGACAGGGTTACCCATTGATATATACACCGCTGAGAGGGAAGGTGGGTATAAAAACACTAGTTTTTTCCTGCCCGGATCAATGGCTTTGTTTTCGGAAAAACAGGATAATTTGGGTCTGTATCTGTTCAGAATACTATATATGGCCGAACAACAAAAGCTGGGTTTGAACTGGTACGTGGAAGATGATCAGGCACTGGAGCATTCAAGAGAAAAAGCAAGGAAGACTGCTTCGAAGGTTTTACTTACATTGATGAATCAATTCCCACTTGCTGTTGAGTTGCACAACCACCTGAAATATCAACTTGAGAAAACCTCAGGCGGAAATGGGAAAACCGATTTGAGCTGGTTATATGGTAAGTGGATGCGTAATGATAATCAGCAAGCTGATAAGCAAGGGCTTAGGAACTTTACTGACAAAACAAAAACACAACTCAAAAACAGGCCCAATACCATCCTTAAAGCCAATGCCGTTGAGAATATCATCAATGTTATTCCCGACAAAAAAGCTCAGGAAGATGCCCTGCTTAATCACTATTTTGAAAAGGTCGAAACTGCTGATGAGTTTAACGGTGGATGGCGTAATTTTGATGGAACGGATGAATTGGAAAAGCACAACGATGCCCTGAATGAATTAGGAATGAAGTTCACCGTTAGGACAGATGATTCAACACACTCCATCTACCAGGCTGAATTTACCGAAAACACAACCGTGCCTGAAAGTGCAACTGCTGAAAAAAACCAGCCTTG
Source organism: uncultured Bacteroidales bacterium (assembly GCA_937926515.1). GTDB lineage: Bacteria > Bacteroidota > Bacteroidia > Bacteroidales > F082 > CALAZZ01. The sequence goes on from CALAZZ010000278.1 coordinate 38,276, forward strand.
CGTTTCCTACCATGAATGGAACTATGCCAAACGCCAGTATAAATATGATTTTTGTAAGGTTTTTCCCCGGCAGCCCACTACAAGCAACCCTTCCTATTACAAAAAAGTAATTTCAGGCAACCAATCAACCTTAACCGAATTAAGGAAAATACTAGCCAGTGTGAGCAATAAATATCGACAAATCCGCTACCAATCTCAGGGAGATAACTTTGATATCGATGCGGTTACGGATATGTTTGTTGATATACATGCCGGTAAAACCCCTACCGATAGAATCTATTATGCTGAAAGAAAGCATGAAAAAGACATTAGTATTCTGCTCCTACTTGACAGCAGCTTATCCACAGATGGATATGCTGCCGGAAACCATGTTATAGATGTTGAAAAACAGGTTTCCATTCTCTTTGGTGAGATTCTGAATGAATATGGCATTGATTTTTCCATTTGCAGTTTTCACTCCAAAACACGCAATTTTACATCTTTCTTCACAATCAAGGGTTTTGACGAAAAATGGGAAGGTTCCAGAAAAAAAGTCGGCGCCATAGAGCCAAATGGATTTACACGAATCGGGGCAGCATTGCGTCATGCAGGAGCACTCACCGCCGCAAGGCAGGCAAAAAACAAATGGGTCATCCTGATCTCGGATGGCAAACCCAATGATTATGATAAGTACGAGGGCCGGTATGGAATTAAGGATGTGAAAAAAGCTCTGAGCGAACTTCATGAGAATCATATTCATGCTTTTGCACTGGCCATTGAATCACAGGCTAAATATTACCTGCCACAAATGTTTGGCAAAGGACAATATCAAATATTGACCAACCCAAAAGAGATGATTACAACCCTTATCCAGCTCTTTACTAAAATCAAAAATCATTAGGAAAATCAAGAAAGAAACTGACAATCTTAATCAATCGAATCGCAGGTTTATACTATAAGAGCATATTGCTTTCAGTCAAGCCTTTAAAAAGTTTACTAAAACGTGGGTATGTAAATTTTATCAGACAAATGCATGATAGCACTGGATGAATTTTTAGTCACTTATCTAACGTGCATATAAACAATAATTTAACATAGTTATATTAATTAATTTTCAAAAAAAGTGTTAAATTTTTGATTAAGTTAGTTAATATTAACTATCTTTGTCGCATAAATTAAATTACCAATGAAAACAGATCGGCAAATAGAGATAGCAGAAACCGCCTTGGATCTTATCAGTGAGTTAGGCATACAAGGTATGACCATGAAAAATTTATCAAAAAAAATCGGCATTTCTGAGCCGGCCATATACCGGCATTACGAAAACAAGATTGAAATTCTGATTGCCATCCTGGATATATTCAAGGAGAACTTTGCGGCCATATTTGAGCAGGAACTGCATGCCAACAAATCTCCTCTGGAAAAGATTGAAGAACTCTTTATGCTGCATTTCGGAAGCTTCAGCCGGAATCCATCATTGGTATCGGTTATTTTTTCCGAGGAAATATTTCGAAACGAACCCTCATTGATCAACAAAATTTATGAGTTGATTGAAAAAAATGCAGCCATATTGCGCAGCATTATCGCCCAAGGACAAGCCGAAAACGAGATACGAAGTGATATAGAAGTAAATCACCTTGCCATAGTCGTCATGGGTAGTCTGCGTCTGTTTGTAAAACAATGGCAATTTAACAATTATGAATTTGACCTGAATGTGAAAGGGAAAGAACTGGTTGCTTCTATGATCACCCTTTTGCGAGCTGACTGACGATTTCAAGTAATCTATTTAATGTTAATCACTATAAAATGATATTGTACAAGGCAAGCAAAGGTCCCTTCAAAATAAATTGCATCCACAAGTTTGATATACGCGTGATATACAAGTTAGGGAAAAAGCGTGATTGCACAAAATATTTCTGAAATACTCAAACTGGTAGGCGAGCAACGCTTGTACTACTAAATTCAACATAGATCATATCCGGTCGAGACCGGATTTATTTAAAATATAAAAGTTAGTTAATATTAACAAACATTCAAACACAATGATTATGACAAAGAGGAAAATCACAAATCAACAGCTCAAAGGACTGGCCTGGACGGTTGTAATAGCGACTATTTTGATCAGCCTGTATTTTGTTGGGCTAATGCGCGAAAATGCCCGCATGGAGACCAATCTGGATGAGTATATGCCGAAAAATCACCCGGCTTTCATATACAGTGACCAGGCCGAAACATGGTTCAACATCAAAGATGGTATTCTCATCGCCATAGAGCGGAAGGATGGTATTTTTCACACTGAAACGCTTGAGATCATCCGGGATATTTCGGAAGCACTGGAAGATATGCCTGAGTTTGAGTCAGCCGACATCACATCACTCTATACCGCCGATAATATTACCGGCTCGGAATATGGATTGGATGTGAAAGCATTCTACAGACGCGCGCCGCGCACAACGCAGCAATTGGAGTCTTTGCGTGAGAACGTAATTGAAAATGATATGGTTTACAAAAGGCTGATTTCGGAGGACGAAACGGTTGCCCTGATTGTAGCCGGCATGGAAAGCAGCCATTTTACACAGGAGTTTTATCACGAAATCATGGCTTTTGCCAACGATTTTGCCGATGAGAAACATACGGTGTATGTGGCTGGTCGCCCCATTGTGGAAGGCACCATGGCCCTTTTGGGACCGGCTGACATGAAAAAAATGGTGCCGCTCGTCCTCATTATCATTGCGCTAGTATTGTATGTTCTACTGCGCAGTGTACGGGCATCATTGGCTACACTTTTCAGTGTGTTTGTGAGTACAATATGGGCTTTCGGGCTAATGGCCGCTTTGAATGTGCCCATTTATTCGGTTTCCACCATGATACCCGTTATGCTCATTGCCATTGGGGTAGCCTATGGCATTTATTTTTATAACAGGCTCAATCAATTTTTGCTTGATCAGCCTTCTGCCGGACGGTATGAAGCATTGCACCATACCGTGAGCAAACTTTGGAAACCGCTGGCAATGGCGGCATTTACCACCATGATCGGTTTCACTTCGCTCTTGAGTTCGCAGGTGTATCCCATCAAATACTTTGGGATTTTTACTGCACTGGGTATCCTTGTTGCTTTTGGCCTGGCACTGGCATTTCTGCCTGCTGCTGTCATTATTGCCGGATACAAGCCCAAAGGAAAAAGCAATGCAATAGCAAAAACTGATTCAGGGCAACAGACGCTGTTAAACCGCTGGGCTGATAAACTCCTGGCCAACAAAAGAACATTGTACATCACTGTGGCTGTGATTGTACTGGTTTCCATATTTGGGTTGCAGAAAGTTTGGATCAACTCCAGTTTTCTTGACAATTTTGAAAACGACAGCGATATTGTGCTCACCGATGCTTTTGTCAATAGTAAGTTTGGTGGCACATCCACATTGAATGTCATACTCGAAAGCGATCAACCGGATGCATTTAAAATGCCAGATAACCTGAGGATTATTGATCGTATGCAGCTTGCCACCGAAGAGCTGGAAAAAGTAGGAAATTCATTTAGTTTGAGTGACTACTTAAAACGGATGAACAAGGTGATGAATGCTGATGATGATACCTACTATGTCATTCCCGAAACCAGTGATATGGTTGCACAATATCTGCTGCTGTACGAAATGTCGGGCGACCCGGAAAACCTGCAAAAAGTGGTTAACTACAATTATGACCGCACCAATGTGACCTTTCAGTTGAAGGGCGACGACTCTAAAACCATCACTGAAGCATTGGAAGTCATACAATCCTTTGAGCAGGAATTATCAGCACAAGGCATAACCATCAATTATGCCGGGTCAGGTTATAAAGCCCTGGTGTTTACAAGCTTAATTCTTGAAGGCCAAATTCTTAGCATCTTGATCTCACTGTTGTTGGTATTGATTTTGTTAAGCCTGATGTTTAGGAGCCTATTGGCAGGTATGATTGGATCAGTGCCCATCATCATTACAGCACTGATCAGTTTTGGCGTAATGGGCTTGTTGAATATCCCTCTCAGCACGACAACTGCTTTGCTTTCGAGCATTGCCATTGGTATCGGAATAGACTATGCCATTCACTTTATCCAGAATTACCGCAGCAGCTTGTCAACGGGCTTAACACAATTGGAAGCATTATACACAACCATTGGGCACACGGGCAAAGCAATTTCTTTTAATGCAGTAGTGGTGATAGCGGGATTTCTGGTATTGCTCTTTTCGGTATTTCCGCCCAACCGTACCCTGGGTGCTTTGGTATCGCTCAATATGTTCACCAGTTTTCTGGGAACGCTTTCCATTATGATGGTATTGCTTTACGTTGCCAATGTATTCATTAAGAAAGCTGGGAAATAACTGGCACATACCCGCCTGATGCACTGGATACCCATTTAATTCTAATTAAAAATTACAAGTAAACGCAATCAAACACAAAATCATGAAAAAGTCTTGTATATACAGCTGCCTACTCATAGGTTTGTGGTTCGGGGTGAGCAATGCCATTGCAGCACAATTGCTTTATGGTGATCGCGACACAGAAAACCAGTTTTTTCGCACCATTCGTGCCAATCAACAGGAAAGCTATATCACCTTTGGTGGAGGTTTGGGGCACAATGATGCGTTAATTTTTGAAGCAAATGTATCGCCTTATTTCTTGTTGCGCACAAGCAAGAATGTCAGATGGGGAGCCACCCTTTCACCTAGCATTATCATGCGTATGTATGCCCTGGAATCATTTCCGGTATATACGCCCAGCTATATGCCGCATTTGTCCTTTTACCGGCTGTTGTGCGGTACGCATGATGACCGTATTCGGTATGTGTTTCTTACCCTGGCACATCATTCCAATGGGCAGGAAGACCCATTCTACAATCCTGACGGGACCATCAACCGTATTTCGGGCGATTTTTCAACCAATTATATTGAATTGGGCATTTTTTTCAATGAACGCATTGTCCCTCTCTCCAACACCCTGGAGTATTTCAGGATTTCAATGGAATACCATCCCGACTTTTACAGAACGGCAGAGCTTGACGGGCAATATGGTTTTGTTCGATTGAATAGCAGTTTCAGGGTTTTCAGAACGCTTGATCCATGGCGCAACTTAGAACTGAGCAGGGCTTCCCGTTTGCAAACCACCCTGCATACAACATGGATTTTTGGCAAACTGCAAAATGCAGGCAGCTTCGACCTAAAGGAAAGGTTCATGGCCTCTCTTACATTCACCTACCGTCCGGGCATATTGTCTGACGTGGGGTTTTTTATCAACTTTTATACCGGTAAAGACTACTACAATATTTTGTTTAACGAACGCTTGTCTGTTATACGTTTTGGTATTCAGGCATTTACAAAAAGGTAAATATAATTTTATTCATTAATCATTAAAATCAAGGAGGAATCCAAAATGAAAAAAATCAGTTTAGCGGCCATATTTATTCTGGCCATTGCAATCATGCAGACCCAAAACAGCTTTGCCCAGCTCACAGGGCAACAAATTATGCAAAAAGTATATGACAACCCAACTGGAGAAGACAGTCAGGGTGAGCTTACCATGACCCTGATAAACCGGCAGGGTGAGCAACGGGTTCGTAACCTGGTGCAATATACCAAGGACTATGGTGATGTTGAAAAAAAAATCATGTTTTTCATGTCGCCGGCTGATGTTCGCGGCACTTCGTTCATGAACTGGAGCTATACCGACGGGCGTGATGACGATCAGTGGATTTACCTGCCCGCCCTTAGACGTATTAAACGAATTTCGAGCGATGGCAAAGGTGATTACTTCATGGGGTCGGATTTTACCTACGATGACCTGGGCGAACGCCATCCCGATGAAGACACCCATACGCTTTTACGTGAGGAAACCGTGAACGGCCATGCTTGCTGGGTTATCGAAAGTACACCCAAAGACCCGGATTATATGTATTCCAAAACCATAACATGGGTGATGAAGGATAGTTTTCTGGGCCTGAAGCGTGAGTTTTACGATGATCGGGAAAGATTACTTAAAATATTGAACATAAATGAATTTGACAGGATAAGCGGTTATTGGACTATTCTGAAAACAGAGATGTATAATGTGCAAAAAGACCATCGCACACTTATGCATATGGATAACATCAGGTTCAACAGCAGCATCCCCGAGAGAAAGTTCACCGAGCGCAGCATGATGCTGGGGGAGTAAATCAGTCCTTTAAATCATTATCATAAACACAATGTTTAACAGGAACAGGGCAATCACAGCCCTGTTCCATAAAACGCAACAATATGAAGAAAATAATCTTTGCATGTATTGTCCTGGTAACTTTTACCGGACAAAGGGGTATGGCACAATTTGGCACCAACAACCTGCAAATAAACGGGTATGCAAGAAACTACACCGGTATTCTGCTCAATGATGATGGCGACTTGTCCATTCTGCAGAATACTTTTAACCTGGAGTTTGCACAGCGAGGCAGTAAGATTGGGTTTAAAGTGAACCCCTACCTCTATCACTACACTGATCGTGAGCTTGAACTGGGATTGCGAGAAGCCTACCTGGATATGTATTTCGACAATTTCGACCTGCGGATAGGCAAGCAGCAAATCATCTGGGGCAAGGCCGAAGGCGTATTCATCACCGATGTGGTATCGCCCAAAGACCTGCGTGAGTTTTTATTGCCTGATTTCGATGAGATCAGGCTGGGTATTACTGCCGTAAAGCTGAATTATTATTTTGGCTCCAATACGCTCGAGGCAGTATGGTCTCCAGTTTTTACACCAACTCAGATGCCTGCCGAAGGCTCGATCTGGCGACCGGAAATGAGCTTTGCTGCACCCCCCACGTTTGATTATTCAAGCTCACAAATTACGCCTTCTCTGGCCAACAGCGAACTGTTTTTGCGGTATGCAACCATCAGCTCCAAATTTGACTTTGAATTGGTTGGGGGTACCTTTTACTATGATGACCCTGCTTTGCACCTGACCAAACACTTTGATCCAAACAATATGGAGCTTACAGGATTAACCGTTAGGCCCGAATACCATCGCGTGAACATGGGAGGCGGAAGCATCGGGTTGCCACTGGGCGGAACCGTTCTGAGGGCCGAGGGTGCCTACTACAATGGGCGCCATTTTCAAACAATGACGCCAAAATATACCGATGGTACCGTAGAAAAAGACATATTGCATTATATGGCCGGTCTTGATTTTACGCTTGCCGGCATTACCATGAGCACACAGTTTATTCAGGAATTTGTACTTGATCATGAGAAAGGCATGGCCAAAGAGGAGCTCGAAAACACCATGACATTTCTTGCCCGCAAAGACTTCTTCAGGGAGAAACTTTGGCTTGAGCTTTTCACTTATGTTGGCCTCACAAATGAAGATGCCCTGATCAGGCCTAAAATTACCTATGCCTTTGCCGATGGATTTGAAGTACTGGGTGGTGCCAATATTTTTTTGGGTGATACAGGCAATTTCGGGCAGTACAGCGACAACGACATGGTATATATGAAACTGAAATACAGTTTTTAAGCACAATAGCCACCTATATTTCCGGAGTGAATCCCATCATCCACAAAAAATGACAACAGACGCAACAACAGACAAACGCCAGGCCGCTTTTTTTAATACGATTCTGATTGAAGAAATGGCTGAAAGCAAAAGATTGCGATCAATGGTTTTGATTGCTTTGCTTGGCTTTCAGGGCGTTTTTCTGTTTTCGATCACTGCCTTTTTCTGTGCTTCTGACATGGTTTATAAGTCAGGAGAATGCTGTTTTATTTCTTACATTTGTCCAAACCGAAACAAAACTGGAGTATGTATTCAAACATTTCTTTCCGCAAAGGCTTTGCCAGCGACAACTGGTCAGGTGTATCGCCCGAGGTGATGCAGGCCCTGGCCGAAGTAAACACAGGACACCATCCCGCCTATGGCGAGAACGACCCTTTGCTGGAGCAGGCGCAACAGAAATTCAGGGAAGTGTTTGGACCCGAAACCCAGGTTTTTTTTGTGTATAACGGCACAGGAGCCAATGTACTTTCGGTGCAACAGCTGCTGCGTTCCTGGGAGGCAGTGGTTACACCCCATTCAGCCCATCTGAATGAGGACGAAGCCGGTGCCCCTGAAAAGTTTACCGGCGGAAAACTGCTAACGGTGGAATGCGATGATGGAAAAATCAAGCCGGAACAAATCATACCTTTCTTAAGCAGCTTTGGCTTTCAGCACCATGTGCAGGCTCGGATGATCAGTATTTCGCAGGCTACTGAGCTGGGAAGCCTTTACAGTTTGGAAGAAATCAAAGCACTGGCCGAATATGCCCACAAAAATGATATGTTCCTGCATATGGATGGCGCTCGTATGGCCAATGCTGCTGTAGCTTTGGGATGTAGTTTCAGGGAAATGACCACTGCCTGTGGCGTGGATGTGCTGTCGTTTGGCGGTACTAAAAACGGCCTGATGTTTGGCGAAGCCGTGGTTTTCATGAACAAAAAACTTGCCGAAGGCTTTGAATACAACCGCAAGCAAGGCATGCAACTGGCCAGTAAAATGCGCTTCATTACAGCTCAATTTCTTGCATATTTTGAAAACGACCTTTGGAAGCGAAATGCCGAAAATGCCAACCACATGGCCAAGCTATTGGAAGAAAAGCTCACCGAAATACCGGGTATTAGCTTAAGCAGGCCAGTTGAAGCAAACGGAGTGTTTGCTGTAATGCCCGCCGATTTGATTCCAAAACTGCAACAGCATTATTTTTTTCATGTTTGGAACGAAGCCCAAAACGAAGTCAGACTGATGTGCTCGTTTGACACCACAATGGATGATGTGGAAAAATTTGTGGAAGCAGCCAGAACACTCTTAGCAAGCCAGTTTGAAGAAGGATTAAGGAAGTAATACGAAATGAGTTATATTTTTCTTATCGCTGCCTTCAACGCCTTCTTTTTTGCCGTGTTACTTTTCCAGAAAAAGCCCAGGGTAAGGCATGACAATATTCTCATATACTGGTTAATATATTTAGGGGCCTACACCGGTATTTACGGACTTGCCGGCAAAGTTTTGTTTGTTGAGTGCCCCCTTTTGTCGGCAACATTTATTTCATTGCTCTTATTACATGGTCCGTTCCTGTACTTTTATATTTCGGCCTTGGTGCAGGAAATTAATACCATAAGGTGGAAACATTTTATACACCTGTTGCCCTTTATCCTTTTCAACAGTTATTTGCTGGTTGCGTCATCATTTCCTGAAGTTAGCCAAACCATCAACCTCAACCATTCGGTAAGTCGGCATGCACCTTCGTGGGTGTTTCAGGCATTTCTGGTTTTGACCGCTCTTTCGGGCCCGGCGTATTTTTTGGTTTCTATCAGGTTTTTTAAAGTGCTAGACATCAATATCTTCAATAATTTTTCTGATACTGAGAACGTCAATCCGGCATGGCTGAGAAAACTGGTATATCTATTTGGTGCTGTGTGGACACTTTTAATGATCACTGCATTTATTCACCATGTTTTCCACCTGTTTTCCTGGGTATTCTGCACCGATGGTATTTTTCTGTCCCTATCGGGTTTTATTATCCTCATCGGCTATTTTGGACTCAAACAGAAGGATATTTTTATTCAAACAGGAGAAGAACCTTTCTTTCTCAAACACTCAACTGAAAAATATGCTACCAGTGGCTTAAAATCGAACGACATTAAAGCTTATGCCAATAAACTGGAACAATATATAATACAGGAAAAACCATACCTGAATCCCGTTCTGAGCCTTCCCCAGCTGGCCAAAGCCATCGACATACCTGTGAATCACCTCTCACAGGTTATAAATACTCATTTTGAGATGAGCTATTTCGACTTTATAAACTTTTACCGTGTGCAGGAAGTAAAAGCAAGAATAAATGATCCGGAATATATGAAATATTCCCTTCTTGGCATTGCACTCGAATCAGGGTTCAATTCAAAATCAGCATTTAACAGGGTATTCAAAAAGCTAACGGGTAACACACCAAGTGAATTCAAACGACAAAATTCATCCTGATTCTTAAAGTTTGGCTTGCGTTTTTTTTGGTTCTATTAATAGCTACCTCAAAATGACTCTCTTTGTGCTGAGATAATGTGGTGCCACGCTGTAGAATGGGTCGCCATACCGGATGGCAATGGTTAATTTTGCATTGATCAATAATGTATTAACTCAAAAAAATGAATGAAATGAAAACTGACACCATTAACATGTTGCATGCCGAAAAGAAACCAAAAAATTTGGCAAGTAGGCTTACTTTTCTCCTTGTGCTTTCAATACTGGTTCTACTATCAGGAAACTCTGTTTATGCCCATTGCGATGCCTATGATGGGCCGGTGATCGTGGACGCTGAAAAAGCCCTCGAATTTAAAAACGTGAACCTTGTATTGAAATGGATAAATCAGGATCAGGAAGCTGTAATTGTTCAATTGTTCAACAAAACGATAGCCATGCAAAACCAGGATCAGGAAATATATGATATTTTAAAACAGTATTTTCTTGAAACCCTTGTCCGTTTGCACCGCGAAACTGAGGGGGCGTCTTATACGGGTATTAAACCTGCGGGCACCACAAAAAAAATCGTTCGGCTAAGCGACAATGCTTTACACGACAATGATATAGACACCTTGATTTCAAAGCTCAACAATCACATTGCCCACACGGTAAAAGAAAAATACCAGAAAGTGGCTGAATTGGTTAAATATAAGGATGAAACCGTTGAACAAGGCCGGGCATATGTAAAGGCTTATGTTGACTACACGCATACAATTGAAGCCCTTCACGATATTCTGGAGCATGGCAGTGGTCATGCCCACTAGTTTAGCTGAAGAAATGAGGTTGTGTTTTAAGTGACACAACCTTTTTCCATTTCCATTAGCTGACCATCATTACATTTTGATTATAGCACAACGAAAAATCTAAAGAAAAATGAGTAAAAAGCAAAAGGTGGTGGTGATTGGAGGAGGATTTGCTGGTTTGCAGATTGTAAAACATCTGGACGAAAGTTTATTTGATATATTATTGATTGATAAGGTTAACCATCACCAATTCCAGCCATTGTTTTATCAGGTAGCCACATCCCAACTGGAACCTTCAAGTATATCTTTTCCATTAAGGCATGTGTTTCGTAAAAGAATGAACATCCAGATCAGGCTTGCTGATGTAACCGGCGTCGATACAGTTAAAAATGAAGTTCAAACATCTATTGGAAACTTCCATTATGATCATTTGGTGATCGCCCTGGGCTGCAAAACAAACTATTTTGGAAATATGCGTGTAAAAAAGTATGCCTTATCCCTAAAATCAACATACGATGCGATAGGGGTTCGCAATCATATTTTGCAGACCTTCGAAAAGATTACATGGAAGTCCGAAGCTGAAAAAGAAGCACTGTTAAATATCGTTATCGTTGGAGCAGGGCCCACCGGAGTGGAATTGGCCGGAGCATTTGCCGAGATCAAAAACAATATCCTCCCGAAAGATTATCATCGTATTGATTTTACCCGGCTTAGGATAGTCTTGGTTGAGGGTGGCCGGCATGCCCTTCCCAATATGAGTAAAACTTCGAGAGTCGCAGCCGAAAAATACCTCAAAAAAATGGGTGTTGAGATCATGACAGAAACCTTTGTTGATGATTATGACGGGGAAACAGTCCGTTTCTCAAGTGGTAAATCAATGAAATCAAGAACCGTAATCTGGGCAGCCGGAGTAACCGCAAATCAAGTTAAAGGCATACCTAATGAGGTGATTGGGCCTGGCAATCGCATAAAAGTGGATCGGTTTAACCGGGTATTAAACATGCAAAATGTGTTTGCTGTTGGTGATATTGCCTATATGGAAACACCAAAATATCCACAAGGACATCCCCAGGTAGCCAATGTGGCCATTAATCAGGCAAAAAATCTGGCAAGAAATCTAAAACGCATCATGCAACGAAAAAAACCTAAGCCTTATGAATATGTTGATCTGGGAGTGATGGCAACCATAGGCACAAATAAGGCAGTGGTTGAGTTTCCATTTGTTCGTTTTAAAGGCTATTTTGCCTGGTTTATATGGATGTTTTTGCACCTGATGTTAATCCTGAGTGTGAGGAACAAACTGATCATTTTCATCAATTGGGCATGGGCCTATGTCACAAAGAATTCCGCCCTGAGATTAATACTCATGCAAAAGTAAAAATGCCCTCATACAGGAAGGCTTTATGCTCTGTTGACAACCTTTTGAATGGTTTTTAGTGTAGTAATTTTGTCAAAGCACTCACAACCGGTTCTGCCTTTGTTTGTAGGCCGTCCTGCTGAAAAACAACTACACCATCGCGGTCAAGTACAAGCTTTCGGTTAGAATGAGCAAATTGACCGTTCTCGAGTTCCTCGTAATTAATTCCAAGTACAACTGACAGAGATTTTATCTGGCTTGCACTGCCATGAAGAAACATCCAATTTCCGCCCACACCCTGGCTTTCAGCATATAACTTCAGGCGTTCAGGGGTGTCGCGTTTGTGGTCGAAACTCACCAGAACAAAAATTACTTCATCTTTTCTATTTTCAAGCTTATTTTCAACCTCTTTTATATCGTGAACCAGCAAAGGACATGCATATTCACAATGAGAGAAGAACATGGTCAGAACCACTGGAACCCCGGCGAAGTCAATCATCTCAACTTGTTCACCCAGCTGATTCTTCCAGCTACCTTCCAGGTGGTAAACAGATAAATCAGGAAGGTCAGTCACAGCCTCTTCCATAATCGGTGATGAACTGCAGCATGATGCGGGTTCTGTTTCGCTAAAGCCCTTGTCCTTGCATGATGTTAAGTTTAAAGCCATCACACCAAATATCCAAAGTAAAACGATTGTTTCTTTCTTCATAATTTTAATTTTTAATGAGTTAATCTGCAGTTTTAGCACATCTAAACCCCAGCCTTCGCAAACTATAATTTCCTTTCAGGCTGGTTCTGAAAGCAAAACGAACAAAGGATGCATAGTCGGTGGCATCATTGGCATTCAATGATGCGCTTCCACAAAACAAGCCTTCTGGCATTTCCTCCTGGTTGCGCCCATCGTCATTCATGGTAATGCTGTTAAAATCGTAAACCCATTCCCAGATCAGGCCGTGCATGTCCCATGCGCCGTAGGTGTTTTGATACAATGAGCCGACTTCAAAATTGTTTCGAAGCCGGTTTGAATACCAATCGGAGATGATGCGCTGCAAGCTATCGTAGAACTGGTTTTCAACAGGAAGTGCCTTTGCAGCAAATTCCCATTCGTGGAGCTCCGGCAATCTTTTCCCTTGCCACTCACAATAGGCCTGAGCCGCAAACCAGGACACATTAACTACTGGTGCCAATTCAGCAAAACGGCCTGTGCCTTCCTGTTCCAAATTCCAATGAGAAAGGTAATTTTCATCAGCAAAAATGCGCTTGACTTGTGATTTAGACCATTGTGGATTGGCTGCAACAAACTGAAGGTAATCGGCATTGGTTACTGCTTTGGTGTCAATCCAAAACGAATTTACTAATACTTGATCCGTTTGCCCTTTAATGAAGGGCATATAATCACCTCCCTTTATACGTACCATTTCACCTGATTGACTGTATAACAAAGCGCTATATAGCCAGAGTAGGGAAATGAGCCATAAATTGTTGAAACCAAAGGACCTCATTGCTATTGATTTTTCTCACGCCATTCACGCACCTCTGATGCCTGAAGCAAACCACCACCATTATTCAACTCGTTAAATATGTAAGTCATCACACTTGCGATATTATCATCGCTCATTTGCATAGCCGGCATGATGTTATTGTAGGTGTTGCCATTGACCGTAATTTCGCCTTGCAGCCCCTCGAGAATAATGCCAATACCCTTATCATCACGGGCCTGTAGAAAGTCTGAATTGTATAATGGAGGGAAAACACCGGGCACACCACGTCCCTGATCCATATGGCAGGCGAGGCAATTCTGGGTATAAAGTGCCCTTCCTTTTTCCATACGTTCTTCCAATGTTCTAACAGGAGCCTCATCCACAGCTTCTGTACGCTCTTTACCAACTTTCTGAATGGCACTGCCTTCAGGTAAGTATACCGTCTCTTTTTGCAGGCCTGTAAACACATCGTAATTCTCCTCACCAACAACCTTAATCTGTGCAATGGCACCTTTGTTGAATGCTCTGAATATGCTATGATCAACCAGGTGCAAGGTGCCTGGCACTTCGCATTTAAACTCAACTATGGCAGATCCGCCTGCCGGAATGAGGGTTGTTTGAACATTCTCGGTATACAAACTGCCTCCTTCAATATACACCTTATCAAAAATTTCACCGATAGCATGGAAGGATGAAACCAGATTTGGACCACCATTTCCGAGATACAACCTAACCGTTTCACCAACATTTACTATCATGGCATTTTCGCCTGTATTTGCACCAACCGCCCCATTCATCACCACATAGTCAGGTCTTTCGTCTAAGGCTTTTTGCATATCAAACTCCTGTAATCCTCTTTCACCAAATTTACCGGTGGTGTAAAATTCACTTTGCATCACGTAAAATTCATGGTCAACAGGGGGCATGCCTTCCAGTGGTTCCACCAGAATGAGTCCATACATGCCATTGGCCACATGCATACCTACCGGTGCGGTGGCACAGTGATACACATAAAGACCCTCATTCAACGCCCTGAAACTGAACTGTGCGCTTTTACCGGGCGCAATCAAGGTTGCTTCAGCACCACCACCCGGGCCTGTGACGGCATGCAGGTCTATATTATGCGGAAACATATTATCCGGATGGTTGTGTAGATGAAATTCTACCAGGTCGCCTTGGCGCACACGGATAAATTTGCCGGGTACCACCCCACCGAATGTCCAGAAATTATATTCCACACCGTCTGCCAAGCGCATAACTCGTTCTATGATTTCAAGCTCTACAACCACCTTAGTGTTTGATTTGGCATCTATTGGCGGTGGCACAAAGGGTGCTGCCGTTAATTCCGCGACAACCTCGCCCTTAATGAGTGGCAAGACATCTGATCCCTTTTTGTTAGAATGGCTATTGCAGGAAGCCATGAGTATAAGTGCCATAGCTCCAAGAAATAACATGGGTTTGTATGTTGAAGTTAATTTATTCATTTTTATTGATTTATGGTTAATAATATTAAACGGCCTTTTTATCTTTATATAGTGCAAAAAATTTATGACTGCACAACTGTTTTCAAGTGAGCATGTCCATTTCTGATTTCAGCCGCCATTTGTTGTATGGTTTGTTCCTTTAGCAATTGATTTAACTTGTTGCGTACTTCGCTGAATTCAGCATGTATAGGGCATGGATGTTCGCTTGAGCATCCTTTGAGCCCAAGTCCACAGCCGTTGAGATTGGCAACTCCATCGATGGCTTTTACAACCTCTATCAACCTGATTTCCGGTTCTGCAGGATCGATAAAAAACCCACCATTGGGTCCTTTGATGGAGGATACAATCCCTTGCTTGCTTAGAATCTGCATGATCTTAGCCGTAAAGTGCATAGGTGAATCAATGGCATCAGCGATCTCAGTGAGGCCAATTTTGCGATCTTCGTCTGATCGTGAAGCAAGGTATATCAATGCTTTGATTGCGTATTTACAAGCTTTTGAAAACATCCTGTTTTTTTACAAAATTAAGACAAAAGTGACTTTTCGAGTGCAATAGCTTTTGGAAAAAGTATATTATTCTCTAAATGAATGTGTTTATGCAGGTCGTTTTCAAACGCTTGCAGCTTCGACAATGCTACCATATAAGTATTGCATGCATCCTCGGGAATGCGGTAATCATTTGTTAAGTCGGCAATTTTCCTGAATCGATCCCCTTCCTTATCATGTTCCTGCAGCATTTGGTGTATGGGATTATGTACAGTACCAAATCCTGGTTTAGAAAAACCCGTGTTTTGCTGTTGAGACGCTTCCATTGACTTAATAGCCGGAAACAATACATGCTCTTCTTTTTTCATATGCTCCAGCAAGGCCTCCGCGCTGGCGCTGAACAGATTGAATACGATGGGCAGTTCAGGATGATTTCCACCATGAACCTGTGCAATTTTGTCCAAATACTCCAACAATACAGGAATTTCTCTACGCACAAAACTATGGTGCGTATTTTGAATATAATCGGCCAAAAAGCCGGCTGCCCATTCGTTAAAATTTAGTGTGTTCGAATCAGGCGATTGAAATAGTTCATCCAATTCAGCCATAATCCTTTCCTCACATCCAGGGTTCTCATTGCAAGCCTCGGCGATACTGATCTGTCCGCCACAGCAAAAATCTATCCCATATGAGCGAAAAACATCTGAGGCACGGTAATCGGAAGCAACAATCTCTCCAATTGTTTTATCTTGATAATTAGTCATTTTAATTAAGATTTTAAGTTAAACAATGGCACAAAGATAAAACAATTTTATTATTAAAAGATATTTTTGTCTTTTTTTCTTTATTATTTTTAAAACTTACTGTAAATACGTTTCCTGGCAGAGGAAACCTTTAATCAAAACAACTTGCTAACCATTCGTTTAGTCCAGTTTTTGAGCAATCTCCTTCAGCATCACTTTTGTCATGTTGTCGAGATCATACTTATCATTTAGGCCCCAGTCGCGACGGGCCACGTTGTCATCAATGCTTGCCGGCCAAGAGTCGGCTATGGCTTGTCTAAAATCGGGATCATAATCAATGGTGAATTCAGGGATATGTTTCTTTATGGATGCAGCCACTTCGCCGGGTGTAAAGCTCATCCCACCCACATTGTAGCTTGACCTTAGCGAAAGCCTGGATTCGTCAGCTTCCATCAGGTCAATCGTGGCTTTGATGGCATCATCCATAAACATCATAGGCAGGGCAGTATCTGCGCTTAGGAAACAGGTGTAGTTTTTGCTGCGAATGGCTTCGTAATAAATCTCAACGGCATAATCGGTAGTTCCACCGCCGGCTTCAGTTTTGTAGCTTATCAAGCCTGGATAGCGAAGGCTTCTGAAATCAACCCCGTAACGGCGGTGATAGTATTCGCCCCATCTTTCACCGGCCAGCTTGCTGATGCCATACACAGTATTTGGCTCCATGATTGTGAGCTGAGGGGTATTGTAGCGCGGGGTTGTAGGTCCAAATACAGCTATTGAACTAGGCCAGAACAGCTTATTTGCATCCGAGTCGCGGGCCAGCTCGAGCGTATTCATCAGGGACTTCATATTGATTTCCCAGGCTTGTTGCGGAATTTTTTCGGCATTGCCGGATAACACGGCAGCAAGGTTGTAAACTTGTGTGATCTTAAACCTGATGGCAAAATGCATGAGGTTATTGTAGTCGAGCACATCCAATATATTGAAAGGCCCACTTTCCGTTATATCTTTCGGGGGCTGTTTGATGTCGGTGGCAAACACATTTTCATTTCCGTAAATCCTGCGAAGGGCCAATGTAAGTTCCGATCCAATTTGACCTGCACAACCAATAACCAAAATACGTTCCATATTCCTTCTGTTAATTTATTAACAATTGACAGCAAAAATAACAAGATTTAGTTTGCAATCATATGTAAATGCAGCTCAGACGTTAAATTTTTCTGCTGTTCAGCGCAGACTGTTATCGTATACTTTAGTCAGTAATTAATCCTGACCGAGTGATCAGCCATGTCAGCAGGTGGCAATCATTAAGTTAAATTTTCCGGGTTATTCAGTATTCAATTCCAGACATTCTGAAAGATAGCCGGCACCGCAGTTACAGCAGGCATCTTATCATGAGCGCTTAGATACGGTTTCTAATCAATGCTTCGAGTTTTTCGATATCCGCAGCAAAGCGCCTGATTCCCTCTGCAAGTTTTTCTGTTGCCATGGCATCTTCATTAAGCAGCCAACGGAAACATTTTTCGTCAATTGTTATCTTTTCAATTGTCATGCGGGAGGCTATATCAGCACTCAGTTTAGGCTCAATTATGGTATGCATATTTTCTAGCTCAGCCAGTAGTGTCGGTGAAATGGTAAGCAGGTCACAACCGGCCAGTTCAATGATTTCACCACTATTGCGAAAGCTGGCACCCATCACTTCGGTTTGATAATCAAATTTTTTAAAGTAGTTGTAAATTTCTTGAACTGATTGCACACCCGGATCTTCATGCGGAGCTATATATTCCAGGTTGCGGTTTGCCCTGTGCCAATCGAGTATGCGTCCTACAAAAGGGGAAATAAGCTTTACACTTGCTTCAGCACATGCAATTGCCTGTATCTTACTGAAAATAAGGGTTAAGTTGGTGTGAATATTTTCTTTTTCAAGAACTTCGGCTGCCCGTATTCCTTCCCAGGTCGCAGCCACTTTGATCAGTATACGCAAGCGCGAAATACCTTGGGCCTCATACAATTCAATTAATTGCCTGGCTTTAGTAATTGTCTTTTCTGTGTCGAACGACAGGCGTGCGTCCACTTCGGTTGATACCCTGCCGGGAACGATTTTAAGTATCTCAACGCCAAAATTGACCGCAACTTTATCAAGGATAGCTTCAATCTGTTTATCTTTTGTTGCCCCCTTATCCATTCCAAATTGAATGGCATTCTGCAGCAGAGGTGCATATTTCTCATCTGTAGCAGACGCAAGGATCAGAGAGGGATTGGTGGTTGCATCGACAGGTTTATACTGACGCATGGACTCAAAGTCGCCAGTGTCGGCTACCACCCGGGTCACTTGCTTCAGTTGTTCTAGCGTATTCATGTGTAAATTTGTTTGTCAGCAAAGATAATGAGATCAAGCCAGCATGCAGCCATTTACCATTTGGACCTAAATTATGATCTGATGGTAAAAAACGACTTCCCTGGTTTTAGAATTACATAATGGGGTAAAATGCATCCTCAATATGATGCAGGTGTTTTTGTTGCGGTGTTACGATGACTGAGATAATATCAAATCGTGTTTCAATATCCAGATCCTTCTCCTGAATGTAGGCGTCGGCCGCACGCACAAGGATGCGTTGCTTTTTCCTATTAACAAAAAACTCAGGCTCGCCAAATTCATTTGTAGCACGTGTCTTCACCTCTACAATCACCAACATTTCACCATCCAGAGCAATAATATCGATCTCTTCGCGCCCAAAGTGCCAGTTTACTTCAACTATTTTATAACCCTTCGATCGCAGGTGCTTGCGCGCCATTTCCTCGCCAAGTTTTCCAAGCTCATTATGTTGTGCCATAGCAGCTGTTTGTGAGGTAAAAATAATAAAATGAGTTGTGTATTACTCTGAAAAAAACATAAAAAGGGAAAGCTTAAAGGATTATAATGGTTTCAAAACGGCACCAGAAGCAGAAACCTGAAGCTCATGTCGCCTACCCATGACCAGTGCCAGGTTGTCATCAATATGACCAGCAGGGAGTCCGAAACAAAGCGGAAAATCATAGTCCGCCACATGTTCCTGTATGATCTCTTCAGCCTTTTTGCCAAATGGGACATTATTATCGTTCATGCCTGTCATGCCCCCCACGATGAGGGCAGCCAGCCCGGCAAGCATACCGGTACGTTTCAGGCTTAGCATCATTCTGTCAATATGATACAAGTATTCGTCCAGATCCTCAATAAACAGGATGTTAGCTTTTGTTTTAGGAAAACTTTGTGAGCCGACCAGGCTGTAAAGCATTGACAGGTTTCCGCCCATGAGCAAACCTTCGGCAAGTCCTTGTCTGTTAAATGGATGAGGGCTTATTTCAATGGCTTCTCTTTTCCCCTGTAAGCTATCAAACATGCTTTGAATTGACTTTGCGGTATTGGAAGAAAAATTCACAGGCATGGTGGCATGCAGGCTTTCAAAACCCATATACTGAAGTTGGGCATGAAGAACGGTGATGTCGCTGTAGCCTACAATCCATTTTGGGCGCCGGCGAAATGCGCTGAAGTCGATCATGTCGACAATACGCAAGCTGCCATAACCACCCCTGCTGCATAATATGGCTTTGACAGCTGTGTCGTTGATCAAACGCTGAAAGTGGCCGGCTCTTAAGCTATCATTTCCCGCATATTGATTTTCAACAGCATAAACTTCCTGGTCAATGCGACATATAAAACCGCTGTCTTCAATGATCTTTTTAACTACTTCAATCTCTTGTGGTGTGATACTACGTGCCGGCGAAGCAAGTGCGATCAGATCGCCTTTTTGCAAGCGTGGTGGGGTTCTCATATACAAACTATTGGTTAACTTTGGCGCCTTAAACGACAACTTATGAAAGCCAAAAGTAAGCAATTCAAGCGTTATACGGTTACTTCAGCATTGCCCTATGCCAATGGTCCCATTCATATCGGCCACCTGGCGGGTGTGTATGTTCCGGCAGATATTTATGTGCGTTACCTGCGCCTGAAAGGTGAAGACGTGGTTTTTATCGGAGGTTCGGATGAACATGGCGTTCCCATTACGATAAAAGCCCGCCAGCAGGGTATCACCCCACAAGAGGTTGTCGATAAATATCATGGCATCATTAAAAAATCGTTCGAAGACTTTGGGATATCATTTGATGTGTATTCTCGGACTTCTGCACCCATACACCACCAAACTGCTGCTCAATTTTTTAAAACTTTATACGATAAGCAGGTTTTTATTGAGAAAACTTCCAAGCAGTATTACGATGAAGAAGCAAGTCAGTTTCTGGCCGATCGGTACATCACCGGCACTTGTCCGCATTGTAATTATGACAAAGCCTATGGCGACCAGTGTGAGAATTGTGGTGCCTCACTAAGTCCGATGGAGCTGATCAAACCACGATCAGCTTTAAGCGGCAATGTGCCGGTACTCAAAGAAACAAAACATTGGTACCTGCCACTTGATAAGGCCGAGGATTGGTTGCGAAAATGGATCATCGAAGACCATAAGAAGGACTGGAAAACAAACGTATATGGCCAATGCAAATCATGGATTGACCAGGGCTTGCAGCCTCGTGCCGTCACGCGCGACCTGGACTGGGGCGTAAACGTACCACTGGATGGTACCGATGGCAAAGTGCTTTATGTATGGTTTGATGCCCCAATAGGTTATATCTCGGCTACCCGCGAATGGAGCGAAAAAACGGGTAGGGACTGGGAGCCTTACTGGAAAAGTGAAGACTCAAAACTGGTCCATTTTATCGGAAAGGACAATATCGTGTTTCACTGCATTATCTTCCCGGCAATGCTTAAAAACGAAGGCAGTTACATACTTCCTGACAATGTGCCGGCGAATGAGTTCCTGAACCTAGAAAACGACAAGATATCCACTTCGCGCAACTGGGCTGTTTGGTTGCATGAATACCTGGAAGAGTTTCCGGGCAAGCAGGATGTGCTGCGTTATGTGCTAACCGCCAACGCCCCCGAAACCAAGGACAACGACTTCACCTGGAGAGATTTTCAAACACGCAATAATAGTGAACTACTGGCTATTTTTGGAAATTTTGTGAACCGGACCCTGGTATTGACCCATAAATATTTTGAAGGCATAGTGCCTCCTTTAGAAAAGCTAACATCCGAGGACCAGCAAACCCTGAAAGAGATGAATGCCTTTCCGGAAAAAATAGGTTCAAGCATTGAAAAATATCGGTTCCGCGAAGCACTGTCAGAACTGATGAACCTGGCAAGATTGGGCAACAAATATTTGACCGATAATGAGCCATGGAAATTATATAAAGATGATCCTGAACGGGTGAAGACCATCCTGGCAGTTTCGTTGCAGATCGTAGCCAAACTGACTGTTACCGCAGCACCATTCTTGCCTTTTACCTCCAATAAAATCCTTAACATGACAGGGCTGGGAAAACTCAGCTGGGCTGATGCCGGCAAAACCGAACTCCTAACTGCCGGACACCGGCTGGGTAAGGCAGAACTGCTATTTGAGAAAATCGATGATGAGTCCATTGCAAAGCAGATGCAAAAACTCCTTGACACCAAAAACAGCAACCAACAGGCTTTAGTTCCTTCTGTTAAACCTCCCAAGGACATCATCACATATGACGACTTTGCCAAAATAGACATCCGAACAGCTAAAATCATTACAGCTGAGCTGGTCCCAAAAACGGACAAACTGATGAAGCTAACACTTGATACCGGCCTGGATACCCGCACCGTTGTGAGTGGCATTGCCCAATATTATAAGCCGGAAGAGATTATTGGACAAAGCGTGAGTGTGTTGGTCAACCTGGCACCACGTAAGCTGCGTGGTATTGAGTCGCAGGGCATGATTTTGATGGCGGAGGACAGCGAAGGAAAGCTTTGCTTTGTGTCGCCAACAGAAGATTTTCATAATGGGTGCGAGGTGAAATAAGTTGGTTTGCATTACCGGTAAGGTTTTATTAGCTTTGTATCAGCTTAATTCAGAATTAAATGCGTATCAGGGAAGAAATTACAGATTATGTTAAACAAAGTTTACAGGCAATGGAGCCAGGTTCCATTGTGTATCTCTTTGGTTCGCGAACAGATGATTAGGCCAAGGGTGGCGACATTGACCTGCTATGGATAACTGAAGAAAGGGTTGATTTGATGAATAAAATCAAATTCAAAGTTGATTTTTATAAACGTTTTGGTTGGCAGAAGATTGATTTAGTTAACTTTACATTTAAAGAGGAAAATCCTTTTAAAAAATCTGTTTTGGAAAATGCTATCCAGTTATGAATGTGAATAAAGAACGGTTGCTAATTCTCAACGAACACTGGTCAAAGTTAACGGAAAGCATATTGACCTTACATAAATCCATTGATAAAGCCAGGCCTTTATTACGCAAAGATTCATTTAGTTTTGAAGAACAGGAAACCATTGACTCCCTCACTTTAAAGTTTAATCGATCATCCGATCTGTATACGCAAAAAATATTGAGAGGAATTTGGGATATACTCCATGAACCCTTTGCTCCGTTTATAGACACGATGAATGAAGCTGAAAAATTCGGAATTATTGAATCTGCCGAATCGCTTATCAAAATCAGGGAATTGAGAAATACCATTGCACACGAGTATCTTCCTGAGGAACTTCAGCAAATAATTCCTGAGGTTATAGTTTTGAGTGGGCAACTGCAGGAAAACATCAATCAAACTGCTGGCTTTCTTAAGCAAAGAGGCTGGCTATAGTACACCTTGATCTGGCCTAATAGGATCCGATAAGACAGTGATCAGAAAACAACATGAGAAGATCTTTTAATGTCTTTAGGAAACCTACTGCACCGAAAGAATTCGCGAGAGTCAGTTGCTTCTGACAAATCAAACGCACCCAGAATAAGGTGCGCTATTTT